>NZ_JBEYFE010000009.1:0-193649 GCF_040634235.1 Streptomyces sp. NPDC007157 | reverse complement strand
CTCATTTTTGTGGTTTTTTGTGGGTGTTTTTGCCCGTCCCCCCCGCCCGGTCACTGCCCGGGCGGGGCGACGGAGGGTACGAGGAGAGGGGCAGCGGGGACTTGGCCCTTCTCCTCGAGTCGGGGACCTCGTGACGAGGGTCAGCCCATCTCCTCCAGGGACTTGCCCTTCGTCTCCTTGACGTACTTGAGGACGAACGGGATGGAGAGGGCCGCGAAGACCGTGTAGATCACGTAGGTCGCGGAGAGGTTCCAGTCGGCCAGCGACGGGAAGCTCGCGGTGATGGCCCAGTTGGCGATCCACTGCGCGGAGGCGGCCACGCCCAGCGCGGCGGCGCGGATCTTGTTCGGGAACATCTCGCCGAGGAAGACCCAGACGACCACACCCCAGGACAGGGCGAAGAAGAGGACGAAGACGTGGGCGGCGATCAGCGCGGTCCAGCCCTGCGCGGCCGGGAGCTTGCCGTCGACCAGGTGGTAGGAGAAGGCCCAGGCCTCCAGGGCGAGGCCGACGACCATGCCGACCGAACCGATGAGGGCGAGCGGCTTGCGGCCGATGCGGTCCACGAAGATCATCGCGATCACGGTGCCGATGATGTTGATGATCGACGTCGTGAAGGAGTAGAGGAACGAGTCCGTCGGGTCGACGCCGACCGACTGCCACAGCGTCGAGGAGTAGTAGAACGCGACGTTGATGCCGACGAACTGCTGGAAGACCGAGAGGCCGATACCGACCCAGACGATCGGCTTGAAGAAGAAGGAGCCGCCGAGGAGGTCCTTGAACGTCGACTTGTGCTCGCTCTTCATCGCGTGCTCGATCTCGGCGACGCGGGCGTCCAGGTCGATCTTGCCGCCCTCGACCTCTTCGAGGATCTCGCGGGCGCGGTCGTGCTTGCCGACCGAGATCAGGAAGCGCGGGGACTCGGGGATGGCGAAGGAGAGCAGGCCGTACAGGACGGCCGGGATCACCATGACGCCCAGCATGACCTGCCAGGCTTCCAGGCCCATCAGCTTGCCGCGCTGGTCGCCGCCGGCGGCGTTGAGCAGACCCCAGTTGACCAGCTGCGAGACGGCGATGCCGATGACGATCGCGGCCTGCTGGAAGGAACCGAGACGGCCGCGGTAGGCGGGCGGAGCGACCTCGGCGATGTAGGCGGGGCCGATGACGGAGGCCATGCCGATGGCGAAGCCGCCGATGATCCGCCAGAAGGCGAAGTCCCACAGAGCGAACGGCAGCGCCGAGCCGACGGCGCTGACGGTGAACAGCACGGCGGCGATCTGCATGCAGCGGATACGGCCGATCCGGTCGGCTATCCGCCCGGCGGTCGCGGCACCGATGGCACAGCCGATCAGGGCGATGGCGATGACCTGGGCCAGGGCGGCGGACCCGATGTCATAGCGGCTTCGGATGGCCTCGACGGCACCGTTGATGACGGAGCTGTCGTAGCCGAAGAGGAAACCGCCCATCGCGGCGGCCGCCGCGATGAAGATGACATGCCCGAGATGATCGGGGTGAGCCGTCCCGGCTCCTGAATTGGGTGCCTGCGCAGTGCTGGTCACAGAAAACTCCTCGGGCCACCCGGCAGCGCTGCCGGGGGGTGGGGGTGAGCCCTCTCAGGTTCAAGTGGCGCACAACTTCACACCGCTCACACCTGAAGGTAAAAGCAACGTTGCAGAGACTATGCCTTCAAGTTTCGAAGTCAATACCCGGTCGGGTGTGAAGTTGCAGATACCACGCAATGAAGATGCGTTCACTTCTTGAAGAAGAGAGGGAGATGATCTACCTAGGAGTGCGGGCCGTGTCGATGAGCGGCTCCGCCGCGGGGCGCGACCGGCCACGACGCACCCGCAGCCGCGGTCGGCCGGGACCCGGCGTCAGCGAAGCCGCTGGCTGATGACCTTCGACACACCGTCACCCTGCATGGAGACGCCGTAGAGCGCGTCGGCGACCTCCATCGTGCGCTTCTGGTGCGTGATCACGATCAGCTGCGACGACTCCTGGAGCTCCTGCATGATCCGGATCAGCCGCTGGAGGTTGGTGTCGTCCAGAGCCGCCTCGACCTCGTCCATGACGTAGAACGGGCTGGGCCGCGCCTTGAAGATCGACACCAGCATCGCCACGGCGGTCAGCGAGCGCTCGCCACCCGACAGCAGGGAGAGCCGCTTGACCTTCTTGCCCGGCGGCCGGGCCTCGACGTCCACGCCCGTGGTGAGCATGTTGTCGGGGTCGGTCAGGATCAGCCGTCCCTCGCCGCCCGGGAAGAGACGGCTGAAGACGCCCTCGAACTCGCGGGCCGTGTCCCGGAACGCCTCCGTGAAGACCTGCTCGACGCGCTCGTCGACCTCCTTCACCACTTGAAGCAGGTCGGCGCGGGTCTTCTTCAGGTCCTCCAGCTGCTCGCTGAGGAACTTGTGCCGTTCCTCGAGAGCCGCGAACTCCTCCAGGGCGAGCGGGTTGACCTTGCCGAGCTGCTGATAGGCACGCTCGGCCGCCTTGAAACGGCGTTCCTGTTCGGCCCGGTGGAAGGACTTGGGCTGGTTGCGCGGGTGCTCGGGGTCGTCCGGCAGCACCTCGCCCTCGGCGGGGGGCGAGGGCGGCACCGGCTGGTGCGGTCCGTACTCCTCGACGAGTCCGGCCGGTTCGACACCGAGCTCCTCCAGCGCCTTGGTCTCCAGCTGCTCGATCCGCAGCCGCTTCTCGGCGCCGAGTACCTCGCCCCGGTGAACTGAATCCGTGAGTTTGTCGAGTTCCGCCTTGAGGTCGCGGCCGGTGCCGCGGGCGGCGGTCAGCTCCTGCTCTCGCCGGGCCTTCGCGGCCTCGGCGGCGGCCCGCTCCCGGTCGGCCCGGCCGACCGAGACCTCGACATGCGCGAGCAGTTGGCGGGCGCCGGCGGCGACGGCCTCCGCGACCGCGGCCTCGTGGCGCAGCCGGGCCCGGCGCTGTTCCGCACGCGCGCGTGCCTCGCGTTCCGCGCGGGCGGCGCGGTCGAGGGAATCGGCGCGGCCGGCGAGGCCCTTGACCCGCTCCTCGTGGGTACGGACCTGGAGGCGGGCCTCCATCTCGGTCTGGCGGGCGTTGGCGCCGTCGGCGGCGAGACGATCGCGCGCCGAGGTGTCCGGCTCCTCCTCGACCGGCATCTCCTCGGCCACGGCGAGCCGCTCGGCCAGTACCTCGACCTCTTCCAGGGCCTTGTCGAGGGACTCCTGGGCGCGGGCGGCCGCCGCCGTGGAACGTTCCGCCTCACCGGCCGCGCCGCGCGCCTGTCCGGCGAGCCGGCCGAGTTGCTGGGCGACGGCCGACTTCTCCCGGTCGGCGGCGCGGCGGCGTTCGGCCAGCTCCTCGACCTGTGCGGTGCACGCCTTGCGGTGTTCCTGGGCCGTCTGCTGGGCCTCGGCCAGCGCCTCGCAGCGGACCGCCAGCTCCTCCAGTTCGGCGGCGGCCTCGTCGACGGAGGCCTGTACTTCGAGGAGGCTGGGGGCGCCCGCGGAGCCGCCGTGCGCGAAGTGCGCGCCGAGGAGGTCGCCTTCGGCGGTGACGGCGGTGAGGTGGGGCCGGCGGTAGACGAGTTCCTCGGCGGCTTCGAGGGTGTCGACCACGACGATGCCGTGCAGGAGGCGGCGGACGGCGGGCATCAGGTCGGCGGGACCACGGACGAGATCGGCGGCGGGCGTCCCGGAGGGGGGCGCCGGGAGGGGTCGCCCGTCGGCCGCGGGTGCGTCGTGGCCGGTCGCGCCGTTCCCCGTGCCCCCATGGGGCGCCGCCAAGCCGCCTGCTTCACCCAGTGCCGTGACAGGTCGTCGGCCGTCTGCCGCACCCTCGTGGCCGGTCGCGCCGTTCCCCGCGCCCCTGTAAGGCGCTTCAGGCTGGGCCGGTTCGGGGGCGCCCGAGAGGAGCAGGGCCGCTCGGCCGCCGTCCTGTTTGCGCAGGAGGCGGATCGCGTCGGCCGCCGAGGTCGGGGTCGTCACCGCGACGGCGTCGGCCGCCGTGCCGAAGGCCGCGGCCAGGGCGACCTCGTGGCCCGGGGTCACCGTCAGCAGTTCCGCCGCCGGGCCCAGGACTCCGGCGATGCGGTCCCGGGCGCCGAGCAGTATGCCGGTGCCGTCCTTGCGGCGCAGGCCCAGCGCCAGCGCCTCGCGGCGGGCCTGGGTGGCGGCGCGACTGCGTTCCGCCACGGTGGTCGCCTCGCGGGCCGCGGTCAGGGCCGCCTCCGCCTCGGCGAGCCGCAGCCTGGCCTGCTCGTGCCGGCCGGCCAGTTCCTCGTCACCGGCGTCGAGGCCGTCGACCTCCGCCTTCAGCGCCTCGTACTCCTCCTGCGCCGAGACCGCCCGCTCCTGGGCCTCGTCGCGGGCGGCGGCCAGCCGGTCGATCTCCGCCTGGGCCGAGCCGGCCCGCGAACGGGCCGCGTTGACCTGGCCGTTCAGCCGGGCCAGGCTCTCCCGGCGGTCGGCGATGGAACGGGCCACGTCCTTCAGGCGCCGTTCCTCCATGGCCAGTTCGCGCTCCAGTTCGGCACGGTGCGCGACGGTGTCGTCGAGGGCGTGCTGCGCCGCCTCCAGGGCCGCCTCCAGCTCGGCCTCCTGCTCCCGGATGCGGTGGGCCTCGCGCTCCATGTCCTCGGGGTCGCGGCCGCGCCGCTCCTCGGGGGGCGTGGAGGTGGCGCTCTTCACCCGGGCGTCGGCCAGCGAGATGGTGCCGCGGACACGTTCGGCCAGCTGGGACAGCTCGTACCAGGTCTGCTGGGCGCGCTGCAGGCGCGGCGTGAGCCGGCGTACCTCGTCCTCCAGGAGCGCCTCGCGCTGGACCGCCTTCTTCAGCTCCTGCTCGGCGGCTTCCCTGCGCTCCTTGAGGGCGGCCTCGTCGGCGATCTCGCTCTGCAGCGCCTGGCGCAGTCGTACGAGGTCGTCGGCGAGCAGGCGCAGCCGCGCGTCGCGCAGGTCCGCCTGGATGACGGCGGCCCGGCGGGCCACCGCGGCCTGGCGGCCCAGCGGCTTCAGCTGGCGCCGCAACTCGTCGGTCAGGTCCTGCACGCGCGCGAGGTTGGCCTGCATCGCGTCCAGCTTGCGGAGGGCCTTCTCCTTGCGCTTGCGGTGTTTCAGTACACCGGCCGCCTCTTCGATGAAGGCCCGGCGGCCCATCGGGTCGGCGTGCAGGACGGAGTCCAGCTGGCCCTGGCCGACGATGACGTGCATCTCGCGGCCGATGCCGGAGTCGGAGAGCAGTTCCTGGATGTCGAGGAGGCGACACGTGTCGCCGTTGATCTGGTATTCGCTGCCGCCGTTGCGGAACATGATCCGCGTGATGGTGACCTCGGCGTACTCGATGGGCAGCGCGCCGTCGGAGTTGTCGATGGTCAGGGACACCTCGGCGCGGCCCAGCGGCGGGCGGCCGGTGGTGCCGGCGAAGATGACGTCCTCCATCTTGCCGCCACGCAGCGACTTGGCACTGTGCTCACCCATGACCCAGGTGAGCGCGTCCACGACGTTGGACTTGCCCGAGCCGTTCGGACCGACGACACACGTGATCCCCGGCTCGAACCGGAGCGTGGTCGCCGAGGCGAACGACTTGAACCCGCGAAGGGTCAGGGCCTTGAGATGCACGCCGTCGGACTTTACCCGGCGGCGCTAGCGCACTCCACGACCCCTCGCAACCTCGCGGTTTCGCGCATGAACATGCAGGGCACACCAGACGTTAAAGAGAGTGAAAGAATGCGCGGGGCTGAAAGGTGCCGGGCGCGGGGGCAGGCCAGAGGGACGGGAAAGAAAAGAAGGGACGCCGGGGCGTCCCTTGCAGATCTTGACAACTTAGCGGTTGAAAGGGCTGCCCAACCGTTGCATGTGCTGTTGTGTAGCGATGCAGCGATCAGGTGAGCGCAGGCTCCGCCTGGTTTGCGTCGATGCTCTCCATGATCCTGTCGGGAGAAGCGGCAGCCGTCAGTGCGTCGTTCTCGGCCTGAATCCGTCCGAGCTCGGATTCGAGGTCCTGGACACGCTGCTGGAGCCGTCGCATCTCGGCGAGGAGTCGCGGGTCGGAGCCGCCGACGTAACCGAGAAGCGCCTTTGCCATGATGGATGGTCCTCCACACTGAGTGACCGACCGTAGCGGTGTGGGTCGTGAGGGATTCGCACCCGCGGTGCTTGACACATCCGAGTGTTACTCGCCTGTTGCTCCATGCCAAACAGCTAAGGTGCGCGGGGCTTTCAGCGTCTCACCAAAAAGTTTGACGGTCAACACGATCACGCCCTGTATTGGCGGGCGAACCCGGGCGCGCGCGGCTCAGGACCGGCGGCGCTGCGACTCCAGCGGGGCCCTCGGAGTGGGGCGATCATCCTTATCCGCGGAGCCTGCCACGACAAGCGATTCTTGGCAACCACCAGGCCATTCCTGCTTTGGGCACATGCCGGTGGCAGTTCGCTCCGCTTCTGCCTGCGGTTCTTCGCACGACGGGTCAGCGGATGGCGAAGCCGTCGTAACCGCCGCGAGGTGTGTCCCAGATCTCGGTGACACCCTCAACCCGCCCGGGCGTGTCATCGCCCTGGAGCCAGTCGAGCAGGCCTTCGCAGCCCGTCCGGGAGCCCTCCGCGACCACCTGCACGCGCCCGTCGCCCAAATTGAGAGCAAAGCCACTCAGGCCGCCGATCTCCAGGGCCTTGGCCCGCGTGAACCAGCGGAAACCCACCCCCTGCACACGTCCACGGACCCAGGCGACCAGTCGCACATCCTCGCTCATGAGTGCAACCTAACCGGCCAATGTCACTCGGAACACTTCCGCCTCCACCGCCATGCGGTACCGTCCCCACCCAATGAATCTCATCTGAAACTCACTCGATCGAGTGAGCCTGGTTGACCAGAAGGAGTCATTGGCCACACCGGCCCCTGGTCGACCGCGACTGCGAGGACGAGGGAAGAGGGCAAGGACATGGGACGCCACCGACGCTCCGCCGCCGGCCGCGCCGCCACGAGCCGCGCCACGGGGGTCACCGAGGACGACGGCCCGTACACAGGCGGCCATGACCCGCAGGACTCGTACGCGGGCCTCCGCTTCGGGACGGGCACCGCGGCCTACCTGCACCAGGAGGCCTACGCAGACGCCAACGCGCGCAGCTCCGCCTACCTGTACGCGAACGAAGAGGACTACGCCCGGGCCGACGACACGGCCGTCTTCTCCACCCAGGAGTTCGCCCCGGTCATCGGCGGCTCCCCGGCGGGCGGCAGCGGGCACCGGCGCAAGAAGAAGGACGCACGGCCCATGCGCACGGGTCTGCTCGGCGTCTCGGCCGCCGTCGCCATCGGCACCGTCGCGGTGGCCACCGGCCTGGTGCCGGGCCTGCAGAACTACAAGCTCGGCGGCAACACCAGCACCACCGGCGGCGACCGGGTGCAGGCCGACGGGGCTCCCAGCAACACGGCCGCCGAGCAGGGCGGCACCTCCGGCAGCGCCGAGAGCCGGGACACCGGCTCATCGACCAGCCGGGACACCCAGCGCTCCGGCTCGCCCACGGAGACGGCCGCCGCCTCCGCCCCGGCCGCCGCCTCCTCGTCGCCCGCGCCGAGCAAGACGGCGTCCGAGAAGCCCACGCCCAGCGCCACGCCGTCCAAGAAGGCCACGGCCACGCCCACCAGGACGGCCACCAAGGCGCCGGTGAAGACCGCCGCGCCGGTCAGCGTGTCCGAGGCGGCCGCCGCCGAGGCCGAGGTGCTCAAGTTGGTGAACGAGGAGCGGGCCAAGGTCGGCTGCAGCGCGCTGTCCGTGAACTCGTCCCTGACCAACCTGGCCGAGGCGTTCAGCGAGGACATGGCCGCGCGGGACTTCTTCGACCACACCGACCCGGACGGCAAGACACCGTGGGACCGGGCCGCGGCCGCCGGCATATCCAACCTCGGCGGCGAGAACATAGCCCGGGGCCAGACCACCGCCCAGGCCGTCATGGACGCCTGGATGAACAGCGAGGGCCACCGCGCCAACATACTGAACTGCGACTTCAAGACCCTCGGGGTCGGGGTGCACTTCGGTTCCGGCGGCCCCTGGTGGACACAGGACTTCGGCTACTGAGACAACCGCAGGTCAGCGGCCTAGGAATCGCCCTGGGCCGGCTCCGGGCCGTCCGCCGCACCCTTCGGAAAGACACGGTCCACGGCGGCCCGGGTGCGAGTTCCGCTCGACGGCATCAGGTGGCGGAACCGAGCGGACGCGGCCCATGGCGTCCAGGTCGTTCGTACAGTGGCGCGCTCCAGCGCTGAGCCTCCGCCCATCGTCCGCGTCGTCGCAGGCAGGCCGCATGCTGCCACGGTTCGCCAGAGCCCTAGGATCAGGCCACCAGTACGAAGGGGGCGGGCGATGAGCAGCCGAGTAGGGAAGTGGGCGCTGATTTCGGCCCCGGTGGCGCTGTCGGTCTCCGCGTGCGTCGGATGGGGCGGATATCCGCATGCGAAGAACGTCCACGAGTCTCAGCTCATAGGCACCTGGCACGCCCGGAAGTGTGACACCACGTTGACCTTGAATCCGGACGGATCGGCGTCCGCCACCGGCATCCCTACCGAGATGCAACTCAACGGCAAGGTCACGCAGAGAGTCACCGGGGATGGCACCTGGGAAATCAACGAGTCCGACGATGGGCAGCAACTCGATGTGGCCATAGAGGACGAACACACCCCGTTCGACCTTTACCGGGACAAGGGGCGCTTGCTGGTGGCTCTGACCGTAGGGGATCCCGACGACATGAACTCGTGCATCCTGACCAGACACTCGAAAACGGCAGCCACTGCCCGAACCGCTGTTCAGTGATGAAGTGCAGCAAAGGCACACCGCGACCACTCCAGGGTGCGCTAACCGACAGTTAGCGCACCCTGTTGGTTAGCGCTGTGCTCGCTTACGCTTGACGCATGACGATCAGCACCCAGGACCGTCCCGAGGAGACGCGTCCTCCGTACGACGCCTTCGCCCGGGCCTGTCCCTCGCGCACCACGCTCGAACACGTCATGGGCCGCTGGGGCGGGCTGACGCTGAGCGCGCTGCACGAGGGGTCGTTCCGGTTCAACGAGCTGCGCCGGCGCGTGGACGGCGTCAGCGAGAAGATGCTCTCCCAGACCCTCCAGGCGCTGGAGCGCGACGGCCTGGTGCACCGCGAGGCCCAGCCGACCAACCCGCCGCGGGTCGACTACGAACTCACCCCGCTCGGCCGCGAGGTCGCCGACCGCCTGCTGTCCGTCGTCCACTTCGTGGAGAGCCGGATGGACGAGGTGCTGGCCGCCCGCGAACGCTACGACGCGACGCGCGGCGCCCGCTGACACTTCGGGCAGAAGTAGCTGGACCGGTTCATCCAGGGCCGCCTGCGCATCGGCGTGCCGCACCGGCGGCAGGGCAGCCCCTCCCTGCCGTACGCGTCCAGTGAGCGGTCGAAGTACCCCGACTCGCCGTTGACGTTGACGTAGAGGCTGTCGAAGCTGGTGCCGCCGACGGCCAGGGCCGCGTTCATCACATCCCGTACATGGCCGAGGAGTTCGGCGGTGCGCGGGCGGGTGAAACCGGCGGTGGGGCGCTCGTAGTGGAGACGGGCCCGCCAGAGCGCCTCGTCCGCGTAGATGTTGCCGACCCCGCTGATCAGCGACTGGTCGAGCAGCGCTCTCTTGATGGTGGATCGCTTCCGGCGCAGCGCCTGGTGGAAGGCCTCGTCGTCGAACAGCGGGTCGAGGGGGTCGCGGGCGATGTGCGCGATGACGTCCGGCAGCCCGTCGAGGGTGTTGTCGTGCAACGACAGACCACCGAAGGTGCGTTGGTCGACGAACCGGAGTTCGGTGCCAAGGCCGTCGGCGAACCTCACGCGGATTCTGAGGTGCTTCTCGTCCGGCGCCTCGTGCGGCTGCACCAGCAACTGACCGCTCATGCCGAGGTGGGCGAGGATCGACTGGTCGGTGTCCTCCAGCGGCAGCCACAGGTACTTGCCGCGCCGGCTCGGGGTGCCGACGCGGTGGCCCTTGAGCCGGTGCGCGAAGTCGTCGGCACCGGCGAGGTGCCGTCGCACGGCACGCGGGTGCAGCACTTCGGTCTCGGCCACGACACGATGGGCGACCCATCGCTCCAGGCCACGCCGTACGACCTCGACCTCGGGCAATTCGGGCATCGCGTCTCCCGTGCAGGACCCTGGACGATGCGAGCGCCCGGCCCTGGGAAGGGACCGGGCGCTCGGATCGTCGCGCTGTTCTTCAGGCGGAGGCGGCGGACGACGAACCGTCGTCCTCCTCGGTCGCGGCGGCCTGTTCGGCAGCCGCTGCTGCCGTCTTGGCTGCCTTGGCTCGCTCGTCCGCGGCGGCGCGGATGGCGCGCCAGGCGGACTCGGCGGCCTGCTGTTCCGCCTCCTTCTTGCTGCGGCCGGTGCCGGTGCCGTACGAGACGCCTCCGACGCGGGCGGCAGCAGTGAAGGTCTTCTCGTGATCGGGGCCGGTCTCCGTGACCAGGTACTCGGGCACGCCGAGGCCCTCCGTCGCGGTGAGCTCCTGGAGACTGGTCTTCCAGTCCAGGCCGGCTCCGAGGTTCGAGGACCTGTCGATCAGCGGGTCGAAGAGCCGGTGCACCAGCTCGGACGCCGAGTCGAGGCCCTGATCGAGATAGACCGCGCCGATCACCGCTTCCAGGGTGTCGGCGAGGATGGACGCCTTGTCCCGGCCGCCCGTGCCCTCTTCACCGCGGCCGAGCCGGATGAAGGAACCCAGGTCGAGACCGCGACCCACTTCCGCGAGCGCACGAGAGTTCACCACCGCTGCCCTGAGCTTGGCCAACTGGCCCTCGGGCAGATCCGGGTGGGTCTTGTACAGCGTGTCCGTGACGACGAGGCCGAGGACGGAGTCACCGAGGAACTCCAGCCGCTCGTTCGTCGGCAGGCCGCCGTTCTCGTACGCGTAGGAACGGTGGGTCAGAGCACGCACCAGAAGGGCGGACTCGAGCTTGTAGCCGAGCCGCCCTTCCAGAAGCGTGTGGGACGAGGCCGTGTTGTCCGTTTTCTTCTTGGCGGTTGGGTCCGCCTTGGCGTCTTCCGCCTTCTTGGGACTGGACACAGTGCCTCTCACCTGGCCGCTCAGACTTCGAGGACCTGGCGCTTGTTGTAGGTGCCGCAAGACGGGCACGCGATGTGCTGCAGCTTGGGCTCGTGGCAGCGCTCGCACGCAACCAGGGTGGGGACCGCAGCCTTCCACTGCGACCGGCGGTGGCGCGTGTTGCTGCGCGACATCTTCCGCTTCGGAACAGCCACGGCTACTTCTCCTGCTTCTCGTCGACGCCCGCTTCCGCGTCAGCGCCGCTCATCTCGTCCTTCTCGCCGTCCTTGGTGGAACCGGCGAGTCCCTGCAAAGCCGCCCAACGGATGTCGACGGCGTCGTGCTGGTGGTCCGGGTCGTCCGCGAGGCGGGCTCCGCACTCGGAGCACAGCCCTGCGCAGTCGTCCTGGCACACCGGCTGCATCGGCAGTGCGAGCACCACCGCATCACGCAGCACTGGTTCGAGGTCGAACAAGCCGTCCTCGATGAAGTACCTGTCCTCGTCGTCCTCGGCGTCGTCGCCCGGTTCCGCGATCACGCGGCCCCGGTCGTCGGCGTCAGGGTACGAGAACAGTTCCTGGAAATCCGCTTCGAGCTCCTGCTCGACCGGCTCCAGACACCTTACGCACTCCCCCTCGGCCTGTGCACGGGCGGTGCCTGTGACGAGCACCCCTTCCATGACCGACTCGAGCCGGAGGTCGAGCTCCACCGGGGCGCCTTCCGGCACTCCGATGACCCCCTTGATACCGAAGTCCTCGGGGGCGTCGATCGTGCGGGTCAGGCGCTGCAGCGCGCCAGGACGCCGCCCCAGCTCGTGTGTGTCGAACACGAACGGGTTGCGGTGGTCGAGGCGTGCGTGAGGAGCCATTCCTGCTTTCGATCTTCGAGTTCAGAGGGACGCCGTCCGGAAGACTTCTCCGGGGCAGCGGTGATCGCGGACGTAGACGCGACCGAAGAGCCAGGATACTGGACCTTTCGCTGTCGGCCCAATCCGCTGGCCTTCGGCCGGTTGGCTACAGGCCCCGGCCCTGCTCGTACGCCCTCAGCTGCTCCGGCGTGATCATGCCGGTGTCGAAGAGACTGGTCTCGTCGAGGGCGTACGACTGGTGCTGGGCCGGCTGCTGCTGGGGGTCGTAGACGGGCTGCTGACCGGTGTCGTAGCCCTGGTAGGCGTAGGGGTCGGCCTGCTGGTAGCCGTAGGGGTCCTGCTGGGCGTAGGCGGGCTGCTGCTGGGGGTAGCCGCCGTAGGGGTCCTGCTGCTGCGGATAGCCGTACGGATCCTGCGCCACGGGCTGCTGCACCGGCTGCTGGTCGTACTGCGGCTGCTGCTGGGCGACGGCGGGCTGCTCGGCCTGCGCGGCCTGGGCGGCCTGCGCGTCCTGGTCGGCGAGGGCCGCGAGGTCGGCGAGGTAGTCGGCGTCGCTGGAGTGCTGGAAGGTCGTGTTGTCGTCGGCCAGGGCGCCGAGGGCGTCGGAGGCGATCCGGCCGTGCAGCTTGGCGCGGCCCTTGCCGACGGCCTCCAGGGTCTTGGCGAGGACCGCCTCGAAGGCGCCGAGCTTGACGTCGACGTAGGCGTCGGCGTCCCGGCGCAGGGTCTCGGGGTCGTGGCTGCGCTCGGGGGCGTCCTCGTCCTCGTAGCCCTGCTCGTCCAGGCCGGGGCCGGTGCCGAGGAGCTTCTCGCGGCCACGGCCGACCGAGCCGAGGGTCTTGGTGAGGACGACCTCGAAGTTGGCGAGCTTGGAGTCGACGTAGTCGTCGGCGTCGGCGCGGACCTCCTCCGCCTCCCGGCGGGCCTCGCCGAGGATCCGGTCGGCCTCGGCCTGGGAGCGGCGGGCCACCTCGGTGTCGGAGATCAGCGAGCCGCGCTCGGCGTGCGCGGTCTCGATGATCCGCTCGGCCTCCATGCGCGCCTGCTCGACCATCTGTTCACGGTCGCCGATCAGCTCCTGGGCCTGGGCGAGGGAGCCGGGCAGTGCCTGGCGCAGGTCTTCGAGCATCGCGAGCAGGTCGGCCCGGTTGATCACGCACGATGCCGACATGGGCATGGCCCGGGCACCGGAGACCGTGGCCACGATCTCGTCGAGCTTGTTCTGTACGTCCACCCTGCGCTCGCCACTCTCTACAGCCGTGTTGGAGACCGACGGGACGACTGTAGTCCCATCAGTCCCGGTGAATACGCTTGTTGAGGGCCTCGAAAACGGCCGCCGGAACCAGGTGCGACACGTCCCCGCCCCACTGGGCGACCTCCTTGACCAGGGAGGACGAGAGGAAGCTGTAGGTGGGGTTGGTCGGCACGAAGAGCGTCTCCACGCCCGACAGACCGATGTTCATCTGGGCCATCTGCAGCTCGTAGTCGAAGTCGCTGACGGCTCGCAGGCCCTTGACGATGGCGGGGATCTCACGCTGCTTGCAGAAGTCGACGAGGAGGCCGTGGAACGCCTCGACGCGGACGTTTCCGTAGTCGGCGGTGACCTGGCGGATCAGGTCGATCCGCTCATCGATCTCGAACAGGCCCTTCTTGGACTTGTTGATCATCACGGCGACGTAGACCTCGTCGTAGAGACGGGACGCACGGGCAATGATGTCGAGGTGTCCGTTGGTGATCGGGTCGAACGACCCGGGACAGACGGCGCGGCGCACTTGTGATCCCTCGCTCTCCGGTCCGGTCATCGTGCGTCTTCGCACGTAGAGGCGGCGCGACCGTACCAAAACGTTCCCTCGCCGTAGCGACGGGACCGGAGGGCCTCGAAGCCGGTCGGCCAGCGGAAGTCGCCGCCTCTGGTGCTGCGCTCCACGGTGACGAGCGCCTCCGGCGCTAGCCAGCCCCCCGAGTGGAGTGTGAGGAGAATCTCCCGAAGATCGTCGTCCGAGACGGCGTACGGGGGGTCAAGGAAGACGATGTCGTAAGGCTGCGCGGGCGCCGGAGTTTGGATGATCTGTTCCGCTTTGCCCGCCCGCACCTCGGCGCCGGGCAGGCCCAGGTTCTTCACGTTCTCCCGTACGACGCGGGCGGCTCTGGGGTCGGCCTCGACGAGGAGGGTGTGGCCGGCGCCCCGGGAGAGGGCTTCCAGGCCCACGGCTCCCGAACCGGCGTAGAGATCGAGGACGCGTTCGCCGTCCAGGGGGGCGCCGAGGAGGGACTGCCAGGTGGAGAACAGGCCCTCGCGCGCGCGGTCCGAAGTGGGGCGGGTGCCTGTGCCGGGCGGTACGGAGAGGCGCCGTCCGCCTGCCTGGCCGGCGATCACGCGGGTCATGGGGGGTCCTTCTTCGTGGGCGGCTCTACGGGTTCAGTCTGGCAGGCCTGCAGGGGTGGGTGCCTGGTCTGTGACGGCGGCCGCGGGTCCGCCGCGGCTGGTCGCGCTCGCGCGGCGGAGCCGCATATCGACAGGGCCCCGCGCCCCTGAGTCGGTCACCTCTAGCCCTTTTCCAGGAACTGCTCCCTCTCCTCGTCCAGGAGGGCGTCCAGGGCCGTTCGCAGCCCCGGAAGGTCGGTCAGCTCAGGGTCTCTCGCCACCAGGGCCGTCGCCTCCTCCCGCGCCTCCGCGATGATCTCCTCGTCCTCGATCACCGCCAGGACGCGGAGGCTGGAGCGGGCTCCCGACTGGGCCTGGCCCAGGACGTCGCCCTCTCTGCGCTGTTCGAGGTCGATGCGGGAGAGCTCGAAGCCGTCCAGGGTCGAGGCGACAGCCGTCAGGCGCTGGCGGGCCGGGCTCGCCTCGGGCATCTCCGTGACCAGGAGGCAGAGGCCGGCGGCGGAGCCGCGGCCCACTCGGCCGCGCAGCTGGTGCAGCTGGGAGACGCCGAAGCGGTCGGCGTCCATGATCACCATGGCGGTGGCGTTGGGGACGTTCACGCCGACCTCGATGACCGTGGTGGCGACCAGGACGTCCGTGTCGCCGGCCGTGAAGCGGCGCATCACCGCGTCCTTGTCGTCCGGGTGCATCCTGCCGTGCAGGACCTCTACCCGCAGGCCGCTGAGCGGGCCCTTGGCGAGGTGGTCGGCGACGTCCAGGACGGCCAGCGGAGGGCGCTTCTCGGCTTCGTCCTCGGCCGTCTTCTTCGCCTTCTTCGGGTCCTCCTCCTCGTCTCCGATGCGGGGGCAGACGACGTACGCCTGGTGGCCGTTCCCGACTTCCTCGCGGACCCGTTCCCAGGCGCGGGCCAGGAAGTGGGGCTTGTCGGCGGCGGGGACGACATGCGTGGCGATCGGGGAGCGGCCGGCCGGCAGCTGGTCCAGGACCGAGGTCTCCAGGTCGCCGAAGACCGTCATGGCGACCGTGCGCGGGATGGGGGTCGCGGTCATGACGAGGAGATGGGGCGGCTGCTTGCCCTTGCCGCGCAGGGCGTCGCGCTGTTCCACGCCGAAGCGGTGCTGTTCGTCCACCACCACCAGGCCCAGGTCGTGGAACTGGACCTTGTCCTCGATCAGGGCGTGGGTGCCGATCACCAGGCCGGCGTCCCCGGTGACGAGGTCGAGCATCGCCTGGCGGCGGGCGGCCGTGCCCATCGAGCCGGTGAGCAGGACGACCTTGGTGGCGTGCTCGGCGCCGCCCAGCATGCCGCCTTCCGCCAGCTCGCCCATCATCTCGGTGATCGAGCGGTGGTGCTGCTGGGCCAGCACCTCGGTGGGCGCGAGCATGGCCGCCTGGCCGCCCGCGTCGACCACCGCGAGCATGGCGCGCAGGGCCACCAGCGTCTTTCCGCTGCCGACCTCGCCCTGCAGGAGGCGGTGCATCGGGTGCTCGGTGGCCAGGTCGTCGAAGATCTCCTTCGAGACCTTCTGCTGGCCGTCCGTGAGGGTGAACGGGAGACGGTCGTCGAAGGCCGTGAGAAGGCCGTCGGGGCTGGGTCTGCGGGCCACCGCCGGGAGTTGGGCGTCGGTGTGGCGGCGGCGGGCCAGGGCGACCTGGAGGACGAAGGCCTCGTCCCACTTGAGGCGGTCGCGGGCCTGCGCGATGTCCGCCTTCGTGTGCGGGCGGTGGATCTTGAGCAGGGCCTCGGGGAGGGAGACCAGACCGCGGCCCTCGCGGAGGGCGGGCGGAAGGGGGTCCAGGGCCTCCTGGACGCTCGGCAGCACCGTCTGGATCGCCTTGCCGATCTTCCAGGACTCCAGCTTGGCGGTGGCCGGGTAGAGCGGGATCAGGGCTCCGGCCCAGGTCTCCACCGATTCGGCCGGGTCCTCGCCGCGGAGCAGTTCGTAGGCCGGGTGGGCCAGTTGGAGGCGGCGGTTGAAGACCGAGGCCTTGCCGGCGAACATCGCGCGCGTGCCCGGCAGGAGTTCCTTGTGGGGCTTGTGCACGCCGTTGCCGAAGAAGACCAGTTGGAGGCGGCCGCTGCCGTCGGTGATCGTGACCTCCAGCCGCTGGCCCTTGCCGCGCGGCGCCTTGGAGGAGGCGAACGTGTGCAGGCGCGCGTCGGCCACCATGGCGACCACCGTCACGTGTTCGTCCATGGGCAGGTCGGCGAGGTGGGTGAGCTGGCCGCGCTCCTCGTATCTGCGGGGGTAGTGGTGCAGGAGATCGCCGACCGTGTGCAGGCCGAGATGCTCGGCCATCACCTTCGCGGTGGCTGGGCCGAGCACCTTCTTCAGTGGTTCTTCCAGTGCGGGCACGAGATCCATTGCACACCACGCCACTGACAATGCCGTATATGTCTCGGGAAACCCCTGGTCAGACGGCCGTTTTGAGTCATAGGATGGCGCGCTCCGGCCATCCTTCCGCGGTCACCACCCCACCAGGGACCGCCCGACCCCGCGCCGACCACGTCTTCTCCCCCCTCCGGCGTAGCGACGATGGACTCCCAGACCTCACAGTCATCCCAGGCATCACAGCCACCTCATACGTTCCAGGTCGACCTGCGTGGTCTGGTGGACCTGCTCTCCCACCACCTGTACTCCAGCCCCAAGGTCTACCTGCGCGAGCTGCTGCAGAACGCGGTGGACGCCATCACCGCCAGACGGGCCGAACAGCCCGACGCCCCGGCGCGGGTGCGGCTCTACGCCGACGGCAGTGCCCTTCGGGTGGAGGACAGCGGCGTCGGGCTCACCGAGTCGGACGTGCACAGTCTGCTCGCGACCATCGGGCGCAGCTCCAAGCGGGCGGACGGGCTGCAGGAGGCCCGCTCCGACTTCCTGGGCCAGTTCGGCATCGGACTGCTGGCCTGCTTCGTGGTCGCCGAGCGGATCCGGGTGGTCAGCCGCAGCGCCCGCACGCCGGACGCGCCACCCGTGGAGTGGACGGCCCGCGACGACGGGTCGTACACCGTAAGGACGTTGGCGCCCGAAGCACGGCCCGAGCCCGGCACCACCGTGCATCTGGTGGCACGGGCGGGGGCCGCGGAGTGGCTGGACGAGCGGCGGGTCCTCGCGCTGGCGCGGGACTTCGGTTCGCTGCTGCCCTACGACGTCCGGGTGGGCGACGAGGCGGTCACCGACCTGCCCGCGCCCTGGGACCGGCCGTACCCCTCCCCCGGCACCCGCCGGGTGGCGCTGGCCCGGCACTGTCAGGAGCTGTTCGGGTTCGCGCCGCTGGACTCGATCGCCCTGGACGTGCCGGTGGCCGGGATCCGGGGGGTGGCGTACGTGCTGCCGTCGGCGGTGAGTCCCGCCCAGCGGGCCACCCATCGCGTGCACCTCAAGGGCATGCTGCTCACCGAGCGGGCCGAACAGCTGCTGCCGGACTGGGCGTTCTTCGTGCGCTGCGTGCTGGACACGGACAGTCTGCGGCCGACCGCCTCGCGCGAGTCGCTGTACGAGGACGAGACGCTGGCCGCCGTACGGGAGGCGCTCGGCGAAAGGATTCGGTCCTGGCTGACCGGGCTGGCCGCCGGTGATCCGGAACGGCTTTCGGCGTTCCTGGCCGTGCACCACCTGGGGGTGAAGTCGCTGGCCCGGCACGACCCGGAGATGCTGCGCACGATGCTGCCGTGGCTCCCCTTCGAGACCACCGACGGGCAGCTGTCCCTGGAGGAGTTCGCGCAGCGCCACCCGGTGGTGCACTTCACGCGGACGGTCGAGGAGTACCGGCAGGTCGCGCCGATCGCCTCCGCGCAGGGCGTCGGGGTGATCAACGGCGGTTACACGTACGACAGCGAGCTGGTCGAGGCGCTGCCGTCGGTGCGGCCCGGGACGGTGGTCGCGGAGCTGGACGCGGACACCGTGACCGCGCATCTGGACGCGGTGGATCCGGCGGAGGAGCTGGCGCTGGCGGGCTTCCTCGCGGCCGCGCGGGCGAAGCTGGACCCGCTGGGCTGCGATGTCGTCCTGCGCGCCTTCCACCCGCTCTCCGTGCCCGCGCTGCACCTGGACGACCGGGCCGCGCGGCACGAGCAGGCCCGCGCTCAGGCCGAGGAACAGGCCGACGACCTGTGGGCGGGCATCCTGGGCTCGCTGCGCGGCAGCGCGCCCCGGGCGCGTCTGGTGCTCAACCATCTCAACCCGCTGATCCGGCGGATCAGTGCCCTGACGGACCCGGAGCTGATCGGCACCGCGAGCGAATCGCTCTACGGGCAGGCGCTGCTGATGGCCCAGCGCCCGCTGCGGCCCGCCGACTCGGTGCTGATCAACCGCTCGTTCATCGGCCTCCTGGAGTGGGCCACTCATGGGGAGGGTGACCGCTGATGGCCGAAACCGGCGGGATCGCGGACTTCGACTCGCTGCGCCGCGCGATGGCCGAGAACTCCGAGGAGCCGGAGGGTCCCGCCCGTAACGCGCGCGCGGAGCAGCTGCTCGCGGAGGCCGAGAAGCTGAACATCCCGCTCGCCGTGATCGAGGCGCTCGGGCACCAGCTGAAGGTCTACAACTACAGCTCCGAGAAGGACAAGATGTTCGTCCCCTTCGCGCGGCTGCTGCGCCTGTGGGACGAGCGTCCCGGGGACTTCGACGAGTACGAGACGCACTCCCTGTACTGGGTCTTCAAGTGGATGTCGGCCGGAATGCTCGACCAGCCGCACGTCCCGCTCGCCTCGATCGAGAAGTGGCTGGGCGAGATGGAGCACCGCTACCGGCTCGCCGGGCACTCCGAGCGGGCGGTGCGCAGCGCCGAGTTCAGTGTCGCCGGGCACATCGGCGACTTCACGCGCGCGGAGCGGGCCTACACGGCCTGGCTGGCGGCGGACCGGGACCGGATGGCCGACTGCCACGCGTGCGAGCTGCACGGGCAGGGCGGCTGGCAGCTGCGCAACGGCCGGGACGCCGAGGCCCTGGAGCTGTGGCGGCCGGTCCTGGAGGGCGAGTACAGCTGCGCCCACGAGCCGCACACGGTCCTCGCCTCCTCCCTGACCCCGCTGCTGCGGCTCGGCCGGGTCGACGAGGCCCGCGCCCACCATCTGCGCGGCTTCCGGCTGGTCCGCCCCATGGAGAGCATGCGCGGCGCGTACGCGGACCATGTGGAGTTCTGCGCGCTGACCGGCAACGAGGCGCGCGGTCTCGAACTGCTGGCGGAACGTCCCGCCTACTTCACGGACACCGGGCAGCCGCGCAGCCGGATGGACTTCCTGGCGGTGGTGACGCTGCTGATGGAGCGGCTGACCGAGCTGGGCCTCGGTGAGCAGCGGGTGCCGGGCCCCGCCGGGCGGGCGTGGAGCGCCGGGGAACTCGCCGTGCACGCGCGCGCGGAGGCCCTGGAGCTGGCCGCGCGGTTCGACGCCCGCAACGGCACCTCCTATGTCGGCGACCAGCTGCGCGAGCGGATGGCCCAGCGGCCGCTGGTGGACCGGCTGCCGCTGGGCGTGCGGGCGGTGCGGACGGCGCCCGCCGGGCCGGTCGCGCCGGTGGTGCGGGCGCCCGCGCCGGAGCGGCCGTCGCTGCCCGCGCTGCTCACCGAGGCGCGCCGGCTGTCGGACACGCTCCAGCCGCACGCCCTGGAGGCCTGGGCGGCGGTCGCGGAGGCCGCCGAGAGCACCGAGGTGGACACCTACGTCCGCGCGGAGATCGCCGACCACACGGCGATGGGCCGCGGCCCGGCGGGCGTCGAGCTGTTCGAGCGGGCGGCCGAGCTGTACGCGGAGGCCGGCGACGAGGGCGAGGCGATCGCGGCAGGCGCGCGTGCGGCCTACGTCCGCGCGCTGTCCGGGGAACTGGACGAGGCGACGGCGGCGATCGGCGAGCCGTACGACCGGATCCTCGCGCTGTACGCCGACGACGCCACCGGCGTACGGCAGACGGCGTCCGTGCTGATGAGCCGGGCGCGGATCCTGATGCGGTGGGTGCACGAGCGGTCGGAGGGCGCAGCCGACGCCGAGCAGGCCGTACGGGAGCTGCTGGCGCTCGTCGGCGGGCGCGGTGGGTCCGATGTCCGGCTGGTGTCCCGGGCGGCCGAGGGGCGGGCGATGCTCGCCGAACTGGCCGAGCACGCCGGCGACGGGGAGCGGGCGGGCGAGCTGTTCCGGCAGGCGTCGGCGCAGTTCGTCGGCGCGGAGCTGCCGTGGTTCGCGGTGGAGTACGAGGTGCGGGTGGCCGCGCTCGCCCATGAGCAGGGCGACCCGGCCGAGGCGGAGCGGGCGCTGCGCGCGGCTCTGGAGCACGGCGGGCCGTATGTGGAGCCGGTCGGGCGGGCCCAGCTGCATCTCCAGCTGGCCGAGGTGCTCGGCGGCCGGGGCGCGGCCGAGGAGGCCGCCGAACACGCCCTGGAGGCCGCGCACTGGGCCGACGAGGCCGGGGAGAGCGGCACCCTGGGCGCCTGGGCGCGGCACCAGCTGGGCGGCTTCCTGCTGCGGCAGGGGCGGTTCGCGGAGGCCGCCGAGGTGCTGGAGTCGGCGCTGGCCGACCTGAGCGCCGAGACGCACGGCGACGGCGCGGTCGTCCAGACCCAGTGGTGGCTCGGGGACTGTCTGAGCGAGCTCGGCGAGCACCACGCGGCGGCCGAACGGCGGCTGCAGGCGGCCGAGATCGCCCGGCACTGGCCCGAGCAGCACGACCACGCCACCCTCGCGCACCTGGCCGCGGAGTCGCTGGGCAACGCGGGGCTGGCCGCCGAGGCGGACCGGGCGTACACACGCGCGGGCGAGTTGTGGCGGGCGATGGGCAATGTGCACTTCCTGGTCCGCTCGCTGCGGGCCCGCGCGTGGCTGGCGCTGCGTACGGAGACCGGGATGGCGGGCGCGCGGCGGCTGATGGCGGCCGCGGTGGCGGAGTGCGAGGCGGCGCTGGCGGGGCTCCCCACGCCCGCCGACCCGGCGGCCCGGGAGCGGCTCACCGGTGAACTCGGGCACACCCACCGGCAGTTCGGGGATCTGCTGGCCCGGTCCGTGCCCGAGGACGCGGAGGACGCGGCGATCCAGGACGCGTTCGAGGCGGCACTGGCCGAGATGACGGCCGCGATCACCGTCTTCGCCGAGCTGGGCGAGGACGGGCTGCACAGCCGTACCGGCGCCGAACTCGCGGCGGGCTGGCTGGAGGCCGACCTGAGCAGGCCGGCCGACGCGGCGGCACGCGCGCGTGCGGTGCTGGACGCCTACGAGGGCGCCGACCCGGACGACGACACGGTCCGGGCCCGGCGGGCGGAGGCACGGCAGCTGCTGGAGCCCACGGAGGCGTGAAGAGGCGTGCGCGGGGGGCTCACTCGACGCCGATGAGGAGCGGGGCCCCCTGCCGGCCGCCGTTGTAGACCACCGTGTCGACGGCGAGGTACGCCTCGCGCACCCGTGCCTCCAGGCGTTCGGTGACGCCCTCGGGCGCCTCGTCGCCGAGCACGAGGGTGACCAGCTCGCCGCCGGCCTGGAGCATACGGTCGAGGACGGTCTCGGCGGTCGCCGTCACGTCCGAGCCGATCACCGCCACGTCACCGTCGATGAGGCCCAGCACGTCCCCGGCCTGGCAGATGCCGGCCATGGTCCAGGACTGCCGTTCCGCGACCACGACCTCGGCGTAGCGGGTGGCGCCGGCCGCCGAGGTCATCTGGACGACGTCCTCGTCGAAGCGGCGGTCGGGCTGGTGCACCGCGAGCGCGGCGATGCCCTGGACCGCCGAGCGGGTCGGGATGAGGGCGACCCGGATGCCCTCCGCGCGGACCTGCTCGGCCGCCGCGGCCGCCGTGTGCCGCAGGTCGGCGTCGTTGGGCAGCAGCACCACCTCGCGCGCGTGGGCCCGTCGTACGGCGTCCACCAGCTCCCCGCTGGCGGGCGGCTCCCCGGGGCGCGCGAGCACGGTGGTCGCGCCGGACTCGCTGTACAGCCCGACCAGACCCTCCCCCGGCACGACGGCCACCACGGCCCGCTGCACCCGCTCGCGCGGCGGCTCCGCGCCGGTGTGCACGTCCCCCGCGCCGAAGTGCGTGATCCGGATCCGGTACGGCCGTCCCGCCTCGACGCCCGCCTCCACGGCGGCGCCGGCGTCGTCGACGTGCACATGGACGTTCCACAGGCCGTCGCCGCCGACCACCACCAGGGAGTCGCCGAGGGCGTCGAGCCGGGCCCGCAGCCGGTCCACGGCGGCGTCCCCGGCCTCCAGGAGGTAGATGACCTCGAAGGCGGGGCCCCCGGCCGACTCGGCGCAGGCGTCGGCGCGGGCGTCGGAAACGGCGTCCACGCGCGCGTGGACGATCGGGAGCGCGCCGTACGCGTTCGCGTCGAAAGCCGTCGGCGTCTCCCCCGTGAACGCCTCCACCAGCGCCCCGAGCACCTCCACCAGGCCTCGCCCGCCCGCGTCGACCACTCCGGCCCGCTCCAGTGCGGCCAGCTGTCCCGGGGTCTCCGCGAGCGCCTTGCACGCGCCCTCGTAGGCGGCCCTGGCGATCACCCCGCAGTCGCCGTCGGCCGCGACGGCCGCGTCGGCGGCGTCGGCCGCGTCGGCGGCGTCGGCCGCGTCGGCGGCGTCGGCCGCTGCCGTCGCGACCGACAGCACGGTGCCCTCGACGGGGTGGGCCACGGCCCCGCGGGCGGCGTCGGCCGCGTGCCGCAGGGCGCGCCGCAGCCTCTCCGCGTCGATGTGAGTCGCCTCACCCTCGGTGACGACATGGGCCATGCCGCGCAGCAGCTGCGCCAGGATCGTGCCGGAGTTGCCGCGCGCGCCTATCAGGGCGCCGTGCGCCATCGCGCGGACGGCGTCGGCCAGGGTCGGGACCTCTTCGCCCAGCTCGTAACCGGCGAAGACGGCCTCCACGGCGCCGGCGGCCGACTCCACCGTCAGATAGAGGTTCGTGCCCGTGTCACCGTCGGCCACCGGGTAGACGTTGATCGCGTCGATCTCCTCGCGCGCCCGGCCGACCGCCCCGAGCGCGAGACCGCACCAGGTGCGTACCGCGAGAGCATCGAAGAATGTCTGCGGCACCTGCGCCACCTGCGCCTCCTTGAGCTGGCCCGACGTGGTCGCAGCGTAGACCCCGCAAGGGTGCCCACCGGAAGTGGGCCGGGAGCCGGCCCCTGAGCTGCCATGCTAGTTTCGTCTAACCGTCGCGGCCGTTGTATGCTGCTCCGGTTGCCCGATCCGATCGGGCCATTACCCCTGGCAACGCCACTCAAGATCTCAGATACCTGGATCTCGATCCCGGCAAGCCGGGATTCAACCGTAAGTGCATCTGAAGTCTTTGGAGTGACCCGTGGCTGCCAACTGCGACGTCTGCGGCAAGGGGCCGGGCTTCGGCAACAACATCTCGCACTCGCACCGCCGTACGTCCCGTCGCTGGAACCCGAACATCCAGCGTGTGCGTACCGTGGTCGGCGGGACGCCGAAGCGCGTGAACGCCTGCACCTCGTGCATCAAGGCCGGCAAGGTCTCGCGCTGACGCACTGCTGCCAGCGCGCGGCAACAGCCGGTTCGCCGCACTGAGCCGGTCCACCTGAGGGTGGGCCGGCTTTTTGCCTTGCCCGAAAACGGGAACCCCGGCAGACCTGGCCCTGCCAAGCTGAGCGCATGCGCTTCGGCATCCTCGGCCCCCTGGACATACGCACCGACGACGGCACCCCAGTCGACCCCGGCGGCCCCCGCCCCCGCGCGCTGCTCACCCTGCTGCTCCTGGACGCCGGCCGCGCGGTCTCGGCCCAGCGCCTCACCGACGGCCTGTACGGCAAGGAGCCGCCCGCCGGGGCCGCCAACGCCCTCCAGTCCCAGATCTCCCGGCTGCGCAGGCGCCTGGCACCGCACACCGAGATCGAGGCCACCGCCACCGGATACCGGGTCGCCGTCGCCCCCGACACCGTGGACGTGCATCGGTTCGAAATCTGGTCCGCGGCCGGACGCGCCGCCCTGAGGGCCGGCGACCACCAGAACGCGGCGGCCCGGCTCCGGGAGGCGCTCGCCCTGTGGCGCGGATCCGCGCTGCCCGACCTCCCGGACGCGTACGCCGAGGCCGCCCGCCTCGAAGAGCTGCGGCTGGCCGCCGTACAGGACCGCGTCGAGGCGGAGCTGGCGCTCGGCGGCGGGTCCGGGCTGGTGCCGGAGCTGCGGGCGCTGCTGGCCGCCCATCCGCTGAGCGAGCGGCTGTACGGGCAGCTGATGCGGGCCCTGCACGCGAGCGGGCGGCCCGCCGAGGCGCTCACGGTGTTCGAGGAGGCCCGTCGCGCCCTCGCCGACCAGCTGGGCGCCGATCCCTCGCCGGAGCTGTCCGCGCTCCACCTGGAGCTGCTCAGGGGCGCGGAGCCCGAGCGGCCCAGGCTCCCGGTCCAGCTCACCCGGTTCGTCGGCCGCGAGCCCGAGCTCGCCCGGATCGCCGGCCTCCTGACCGGCGCCCGCCTGGTCACACTCACCGGCCCCGGCGGTGCGGGCAAGACCCGGCTGGCACTCGAGGCGGCGAACAAGAGCGAAGCCGCGCGTAGAGGCGGCGGTGTGTGTTTCGTCGAGCTGGCGCCGCTGGGTGACGGCTCGCAGATCCCGTACGCCGTCCTCACCGCCCTCGGTGTCCGCGAGGGCCTGCGCAGCCCCGTCGCCGACATCACGGACCGTCTGCTGGCCGCCCTGGAGGAGCGCGAGCTGCTGCTCGTCCTCGACAACTGCGAGCACCTGGTCGACGCGGCCGCCTCGGTCGCCGCCCTGCTCCTCGCCTCCTGCCCGGGCATGCGGATCCTCGCCACCAGCCGGGAGTCCCTGAACATCACCGGCGAGATCCTGGTCCCGGTGCCCCCGCTGCCGCCGGAACCGGCGGAGCGGCTCTTCCTGGACCGGGCCCGCGCCGTGCGCCCCGGTTTCGACGGCCACGCGCGCGTGCCGCACATCTGCGCCGCCCTGGACGGGCTGCCGCTGGCCATCGAACTGGCGGCGGCCCGGCTGCGCACCCTCACCCCCGACGAACTCGCCGACCGCCTGGACGACCGGTTCCGGGTCCTCTCGCGCGGCGACCGCTCCAAGGCGCCCCGACACCGCACCCTGCGCGCGGTGGTCGAGTGGAGCTGGGAGCTGCTGGACGCGGAGGAGCGGGAGCTGGCGCGGCGGCTGACGGTGTTCTCCGGGGGCGCGACGCTGGCGGCGGTCGAGGCGGTGTGCGGGCTGCCGTACCCGGAGGACCTGCTGGCCTCCCTGGTGGAGAAGTCGTTCCTGGAGGTCTCCGAGGGCCGCTACCGGATGCTGGAGACGATCCGCGCGTTCGCCGCCGGGGACCTGCCCGACCCGGGCGGTCTGCGGGACGCGCACGCCGGGTACTTCCTGCGGCTGGCCGAGGAGGCCGAGCCGAAGCTCCGCGGCGGCGGCCAGCTGCCCTGGTTGGCACGGCTCTCCGCCGAGCACGGCAACCTGGACGCGGCCCTGCGCCATCTGGTGCGCCACGGCCCCGAGGACGCCCTGCGTCTGATGGCCGTCCTGTCCTGTTTCTGGCGGCTGCGCGGGCTGCACGGCGAACAGGTGACGTCGGCACGCGCACTGCTGGCCGCCGTGGGGGACGCGCCGCCGCCGGGGCTGACGGAGGAGTACGTGCTGTGTGCCCTCAACGTGCTCCTGGGCGACGGCGACCACGCGGCCGGCCGGGACGGCCACGACGAGCTCGTCGCACGCGTGGACGCGCTGATGGCCGGGTGCGCGGGCCCCTTGCGGCTGCCGTACATCCTGATGCTGTGGTCGGTCGCGGCCGGCCCCCGCCCGACGACCGACGAAGAGGCCCTCGCCCTGGCCGGCGACGACCCCTGGGCGCGGGCGCTGCTCGACGTGGGCCTGGGTTTCCGGGACCTGCTCGCGGGCCGGCCCCGGGAGGCCGAGAAGTGCTTCGCCCGGGGGCTGGACGGGTTCCGGGCCACGGGCGACCGCTGGGGGATGGCCAACTGCCTCGACCCGCTCGGCATGGCCGCCCACGCGCGCGGGGACTCGCGGCGCGCCCTGGAGCTGCTGGACGAGGGGCTGGCGTACATGCGCGAGCTGGCGGCCCCCGAGGAGACCGCCGACCTGCTGCGCACCCGGGGCACCGTGCTGCTGCACCAGGGCGACACGGCGGGCGCCGAGGCCCACTTCGAGCAGGCGCTGACCCTCGCCCGCGGTGCCGGGCTCCCCGACAAGGTGGCGGGCGCCCGGCGCGGTCTCGGCGACGCGGCCCGGCTCTCCGGGGACACGGCACACGCGCGCGTGCACTACGAGAACGCCCTCAGGGAGTGCGCGGCCAACTGGTTCAGCGTCGGCGAGACGGTCCGTATCCTCATCGGGTTCGGCCGCACGGCCGCCGCCGAGGGGGACGCCGAGGAGGCCCGCGACTGGTTCCGGCAGGCCGCCGGACTCGCCGTCGAGGGTCCGGGCACCCTGGAACTCGCCGACGCGGCCGGGGCGTTGGCGTCCGTCGCCGAGTCGGCCGAGCGGGCCGCCGTGCTGCTGGGGGCGGGGACGGCCCTGCGGGGCGCCCGCGCCGAGGCCGATCCGGACGTCGTACGCGTCGAACGGGACGTGCGCGCGAAGCTGTCGCCCGAGGCCTACGACCAGGCCTTCGACCAGGGCCTACGGCAACGGTCAGCGGCGGTCAGCGAACGGTAGGAGGACGGTCAGCGCCCCCGCCGAAGCTCATCGCATGACGAAGAACCCCACACCGAAGAACCCCACCCCGAAGAACCTCAGCCACCTCAGCGTCCTGGTCTCCGGCGCCAGCATCGCCGGTCCCGCCCTCGCCCTGAACCTCGTCCGGCTCGGCGCCCGGGTCACCGTCGTCGAGAAGGCCCCGGAACTGCGCGGCGGCGGCTTCGCGGTCGACTTCCGCGGTCATGTGCACCGCAGGGTCCTGACCTCCATGGGCATCTGGGACGAGGTGCACGCCCGCCAGACCCACATGGGCCGCCAGACCGTCGTGGACGCCGACGGCAGCCCGCGCGTGGACCTGCCCGCCGAGCTGATGAGCGGTGACGTGGAGATCCGCCGCGGCGACCTCGCGCAGCTCATGTACGAGCGCACCAGGGACGACGTCGAGTACGTCTTCGGCGACTCGATCGCCTCCCTCGCCCAGGACGCCGACGGCGTCGACGTCACCTTCGAGCACGGCGCGCCCCGCCGCTTCGACCTGGTCGTCGGCGCGGACGGCCTGCACTCCAACACCCGCCGGCTGGTCTTCGGCGACGAGTCACGCTACCTGCGCTTCTTCGACCACTACGTGGCCGGCTTCGACGTCCCCAACCACCTCGGCCTGGACCGCACCGGCCGGGTCTACAGCGAACCCGGCCGCGCGGCCGTCGTCGGCAACTACGACGGCGACCCGGACCGCGCGGGCGCGCTGCTGGTCTTCCGGTCCGAGGAGCTGTCGTACGACCGCCGGGACGTCGCGGCGCAGAAGCGGATCGTCGCGGAGCGTTTCGCCGGCCTGGGCTGGGAGGGTCCGACCCTGCTCAAGGCCCTCGAAGAGGCCGACGACCTGTACTTCGACGCGATCGCCCAGATCCACGTCGACCGCCTGGTCGAGGGGCGGGTGGCGCTGCTCGGGGACGCCGGGTACGGGGCGACCATGGGCGGGATGGGGACCGGTGTGGCGGTCGTCGGTGCCTATGTCCTCGCCGGTGAGCTCGCCCTCGCGGGCGGCGACCACCGCACCGCCCTCGCCGAGTACGAGACCCGGATCCGGGACTTCGCCAAGGGCTGCCAGAAGATCTCCGGGAACGCGGGCCCGTTCTTCGCCCCGCCCACCGAACGGCGCATCCGCAGCCGGGACCGCATGTACCGGGTGCTCGGCTCCCGCCCGCTGGCCCGCTTCTTCAAGAAGCTGACGGAGAAGGCGGCCACCGGCATCAAACTCCGGGAGTACCCCTACTGAGGGCCCCGGCTCAGGGCCCAGCCGTGGTCCACCGGCCCGATCCCGGCGCCGAGCGCGAACCCGGCCGCGATCGCCCCCGTGACGTACTCCTTGGCCGCCGCCACCGCCTCCGGCACGGACCGCCCCTTCGCGAGCTGCGACGCGATCGCGGACGCGAGGGTGCAGCCCGTGCCGTGCGTGTGCCGGTTGTCGTGGCGGGGGGCGCGCAGCCGGAACTCGTCGGTGCCGTCCGTGAGCAGGTCCACGGCCTCACCCGGCAGATGCCCGCCCTTGATCAGCACCCACTTCGGCCCGTACGACAGCACGGCCGCCGCGGCCCGGCGCAGCTCCGTCTCCGACTCGACCTTCAGACCGGTGAGTTGGGCCACCTCGTCCAGGTTGGGGGTGGCCACGGTGGCCAGCGGGAGGAGCCTGGTGCGGACCGAGTCCAGGGCGGAGGCGGCGAGCAGGGAGTCGCCGTGCTTGGAGACGCCCACCGGGTCGACGACCACGGGCGCGTCGGTGCCGGCGATCAACTCCGCGACCGTCTCGACGAGTTCGGCCGAAGCGAGCATCCCGGTCTTCACCGCGTCCACGCCGATGTCGTCGACCACGCTGCGGTACTGGGCCCGCACCGCCGCCACCGGCAGCTCCCAGGCACCCTGTACACCGACGGAGTTCTGCGCGGTGACCGCCGTGATCACGCTCATGCCGTGTACGCCCAGCGCCAGCATCGTCTTCAGGTCGGCCTGGATCCCGGCCCCGCCACCGGAGTCGGAGCCCGCGACCGTCAGCACCCGCGGCAGGCTCATGACTCGATGTCCCCGAAGTGGTCCCAGCCGCCCGTGCCGGTCCAGGGCGCCCCGTCGACGGTCACCTGGGGCAGCGCGGACGGGTTGAGGACCTCGCCGATCACCTTCCAGCGGGCGGGCAGCTTCACGTCCGGCGGGAAGGTCGCCACGATCGCGTGGTCCTCGCCGCCGGTCAGCACCCACTGGATCGGGTCGACGCCGACGGCCTGTCCGATGTCGTTCATCTGGGAGGGGACGTCGATCGCGCCGGAGCGGATGTCGATCCGCACCTTGCTGGCCTCCGCGATGTGTCCGAGGTCGGCGATCAGCCCGTCGCTGACGTCGCACATCGCGGTAGCGCCGAGGCCCGCGGCGGCCGGACCCGCGTGGTACGGCGGCTCGGGGCGGCGGTGCGCCTCCACGAAGGCACGCGGCGAGCGGAAGCCGCGGGAGAGCACCGCGTAGCCGGCCGCGGACCAGCCCAGCCAGCCGGTGACGGCCACCAGGTCGCCGGGCTGGGCGCCGCCCCGGGTGACCGGCTCCTGGTTGCGCAGATCGCCGAGCGCGGTGATGGAGACCATGATCGTGTCGCCGCGGACCACGTCGCCGCCGACCACCGAGGCGCCGGCCACCTGGCACTCGTCCCGGATGCCGTCCATCAGCTCGCTGGGCCAGGTCACCGGGAGTTCGGCGGGGACGACCAGGCCGAGCAGCAGCGCGGTCGGCACGGCGCCCATGGCGGCGATGTCCGCGAGGTTCTGCGCGGCCGCCTTGCGGCCCACGTCGTAGGCCGTGGACCAGTCGCGGCGGAAGTGCCGGCCCTCCAGCAGGATGTCGGTGCTCGCCACGACCCTGCGGTCGGGCGCGGCGACCACCGCGGCGTCGTCGCCGGGACCGATCCGGACCGCCGGAGTGGTGGTGAGACGGGAGGTGAGCTCCCTGATGAGCCCGAACTCCCCCAGCTCACCAACAGTGCCCTTCATTGCCCTTACGCCCCTTCTCTGCCTTGCCGTGCCCGCTCGCGCGTCACCGTCGTCCTGGATACGGTCGAGGTGACCGTCAACTTCTGTCGTGGCTGCACCCTGGCGCGCAAGCCCCTGTCCGCGCAGGTCTCCCCGCGGTGAGCGGCGACGCGATACCGTGGCGTTCCTTTTCCCCACATGATCCTCGTGGCCGCCCTGGAGGTTCCGTGGTACAGGCGTACATCCTGATCCAGACGGAGGTCGGCAAAGCGTCGACCGTCGCCGAGATCATCAGCAAGATCCCTGGAGTCATCCAGGCCGAGGATGTGACAGGACCGTACGACGTCATCGTGCGCGCACAAGCGGAGACGGTCGACGAACTCGGTCGGCTCGTGGTCGCGAGAGTCCAGCAAGTGGAGGGCATCACGCGTACTCTGACCTGCCCGGTCGTCCATCTGTAGCCCCCGTCTAGGCTTGGCCGGTGAACTTTTTCCGTCACCGGCCATTCGGTCTGCCCGCGCTCGCTCTCGTGATGATCGCGGCGGCGGGCTGCTCATCAGCAGACGATGCCCCGTCGGCGACGGTTCCCAGTCCGGGCGCGGCGGTCGCGAAGCTGTGCCGGAACCTCGACGAGGAGTTGCCGAAGAAGGTGGACAGGCTCGCCCGGCGTGACCCCGAGCCCGCCTCCACGCTGACGGCTGGCTGGGGGGACCCCGCGATCATACTGCGCTGCGGTGTGGAGCGGCCTGCGAAGATGGCCGATCCGGAGGCCGACGGGGTCGAGGTCAACGGGGTCGGATGGCTGCTGGAGCAGCGGGCCGGCGGGGTGTTCCGGTTCACCACGACACTCCGCAAGGCGTATGTCGAGGTGACGATTCCGAAGCAGCGGACCGGCGATGGCATGGCGCCGCTGGTGAGTCTGGCGCCTGCCATCAAGAAGGCGGTGCCGGAGGGGATCGCCGACTAGACGCCATGGATGGAGCGGTTGCGTGTCGGGAGACGGTGCGTCGTGACCTGGCGCGCCCATGAGGCGGCAGCCGCGAGTCGGACCGGCCCCCGCCCCTGAGGCCTACCGCAGTCCCGTCGACCTGTGAAGTGCCGCCTGCACCAGGCGGTCGATGAGATCCGGGTAGCTGACGCCCGTCGCCTGCCACATCTGCGGGTACATCGAGATCGGGGTGAAGCCGGGCATCGTGTTGATCTCGTTGATCACGAAATCGCCGTCCTCGGTGAGGAAGAAGTCCGCGCGGACCAAACCCTCGCAGGACGCGGCCTCGAAGGCGTCCACCGCGAGCGCCTGGATCTCGGCGGTCTCCTCGGGCGTCAGCGGGGCCGGGACGATGCCGGGGGTGGAGTCGATGTACTTGGCCTCGAAGTCGTAGTACGCGTGCGTGTCGGCCGGCGGGATCTCGGCCGGGACCGAGGCGCGCGGGCCGTCCTCGAACTCCAGGACGCCGACCTCGATCTCACGGCCGCGCAGCGCCGCCTCGACCAGGATCTTCGGGTCGTGGGCCTGGGCGGTGGCGATCGCCTCGTCCAGACCGGAGAGGTCGTCGACCTTGGTGATGCCGATCGACGAGCCGGCCCGCGCGGGCTTCACGAACAGCGGCCAGCCGTGCTCGCCGGCGAAGTCGACGATCCGCTTGCGGGCCGCGGACTCGTCCTGCTTCCACTCGCGGGGCCGGATCACCAGGTACGGGCCGACCTTGAGCCCGAACGAGGTGAACACCCGCTTCATGTACTCCTTGTCCTGGCCGACGGCCGAGGCGAGCACGCCGGAGCCGACGTAGGGGACGCCGGAGAGCTCCAGGAGGCCCTGCAGGGTGCCGTCCTCGCCGTAGGGGCCGTGCAGCATCGGGAAGACGACGTCGACCTCGCCGAGCGCCTTGGGCACGGAACCGGGCTCGCTGTAGACGACCTCGCGGTTGGCCGGGTCGACGGGGAGCAGCACGCCGCCCTCGGTCGACTCGGCGAGGTCGCCGACCTCGGGCGTACGGCGGTCGCTGATCGCCATGCGTTCGGGCTCGTCGGCCGTGAGCACCCAGCGGCCTTCCCTCGTGATGCCGATCGGCAGGACGTCGTACTTCGTCCGGTCGATGGCGCTCAGGACGGCTCCGGCGGTGACCATGGAGATCCCGTGCTCGGAGCTGCGACCGCCGAACACGACGGCCACACGCGGCTTGCGAGCGGGCTGCTCAGGGCTTTGGGGGAGGTTCTCGATGCTCATATCGCGATGAGAGTACCCGGTGGTAGAGCCCCGATACAGCGTCCCCCGGGTGCGTTCGCTCAGCGTCGCTCGGGCTTCGCGCTGCGCGACATGAGCTCCTTGAGGGCGACCACCGGCGGCTTGCCCTCGTGCACGATGTCGACCACCGTCTCGGTGATCGGCATCTCCACGCCGTGCCGGCGGGCCAGATCCGCCACGGACTCGCAGGACTTGACGCCCTCGGCGGTCTGCCGGGTGACCGCGATGGTCTCCTCCAGCGTCATGCCCTTGCCGAGGTTGGTGCCGAAGGTGTGGTTGCGGGACAGCGGCGAGGAACAGGTCGCCACCAGGTCGCCGAGACCGGCGAGGCCGGCGAAGGTCAGCGGGTCGGCGCCGAGCGCGACACCGAGGCGGGTGGTCTCGGCGAGGCCGCGGGTGATCAGCGAGCCCTTGGCGTTGTCGCCGAGCCCCATGCCGTCGGCGATGCCGACCGCGAGCCCGATGACGTTCTTGACCGCGCCGCCGAGTTCGCAGCCGATGACGTCGGTGTTGGTGTACGGCCGGAAGTACGGCGTGTGGCAGGCGGCCTGGAGGCGCTGGGCGACGGTGTCGTCGGTGCAGGCGACCACGGCGGCGGCCGGCATCCGGGCCGCGATCTCCCGGGCCAGGTTGGGGCCGGTGACGACCGCGATACGGTCCTGGCCGACCTTGGCGACGTCCTCGATGACCTGGCTCATCCGCATGGTGGTGCCGAGTTCGATGCCCTTCATGAGGGACACCAGGACGGTGCCGGGCGCGAGCAGCGGCGCCCAGTCGGCGAGGTTGGCGCGCATGGTCTGGGACGGCACCGACAGGACGGTGAAGTCGGCGCCGTCCGCGGCCTCGGCGGGGTCGGTCGTGGCCCGCAGGTTCTCGGGGAGTTCCACGCCGGGCAGGTAGTCGGGGTTGGTACGGCCGGAGTTGACGGCCTCGGCCACCTCCGCCCGCCGCGCCCACAGGGTGACGTCGCACCCGGCGTCGGCGAGCACCATCCCGAAGGCCGTACCCCACGAACCCGCGCTGAAGACCGCCGCCTTGGCAGGCTTGCTCACTTGCCGCTCTCCTCTTCCAGACCGCTCTGCGCACGCGTCCGGCGCCGCTGCTCGATCCGCACCTGGCGTGGATCGTAGGGGGTCTCGGGGGCCTTCTCGCCCCGGATCTCCTCCAGCTGGCGGGTGATGGCGGCCATGATGACCTCGGTCGCCTCCTTGAGGACGTCCTGGGTCATGTCCTTGTCGTAGAAGCGCGAGAGGTCGACGGGCGGACCGGCCAGGACGTGGTGGGTCTTGCGGGGCAGCAGGCTGGGCTTCTTCGCGTACGGCGGCAGCAGTTCGTTGGCGCCCCACTGGGCGACCGGGATCACCGGGCACTTGGTCTGCAGGGCCACCCGGGCGGCGCCGGTCTTGGCCGTCATGGGCCACTGGTCCGGGTCGCGGGTGATCGTTCCCTCAGGGTAGAAAGCCACGCACTCGCCGCGTTCCACGGCGTCGATCGCGGCCCGGAAGGCACTGAGGGCGTCGGTGGACTCGCGGTAGACGGGGATCTGGCCGGTGCCCCGCATGGCGGCGCCGACGAATCCCTTCTTGAAAAGACCGCTCTTCGCCAGGAATCGTGGAACGCGCCCGGTGTTGTACTGATAGTGCGCGTAGGCGAAGGGGTCGATGTGGGAATTGTGGTTCACCGCGGTGATAAATCCGCCCTCGGCCGGAATGTTCTCCATTCCGCGCCAGTCCCGCTTGATCAGGACCACCAGCGGCGGTTTGCAGAGCACCGCAGCGAAGCGGTACCAGAAGCCGATTCTCCGGCGGGGCACGCGCACACCTTCCTCTAGGACTTCTTCCCGGTCTCCGGGACTTCTTCTCCCGGACCGGGGGCCGGGAGAAGTGTCGCCCCGGTCCGCCGGTCTGTCGAGGAACACCGTACGCCTCGCTGCCGCGCCTGCCCCGGGGCCCGGGTGACAATGAGGCAACGAGGGAGGGACGGTACGTCGGTGCAGTGGACCTTGGTGATACCCCTGAAGCCCCTGGCGCGAGCCAAGAGCAGGCTCGCGGACACCGCGACGGACGGTTTGCGTCCGGGACTGGCCCTCGCTTTCGCCCAGGACACGGTGGCCGCGGCGCTGGCCTGCCAGGCGGTGAAGGATGTGGCGGTCGTCACGGACGACACACTGGCCGGGCGCGAACTCTCGGCGCTGGGCGCGCGCATCGTCCCGGACACGCCGGGAAGCGGCCTGAACGCCGCTCTGCGGCACGGCGCGGCGGTCGTGCGCGCATCGCGCCCGGAAAGCGCGGTGGCCGCGCTGAACGCCGATCTGCCGGCGCTCCGCCCGCTGGAATTGTCCCGGGTGCTCGACGCGGCTGCGGAATTCCCGCGCGCTTTCCTCCCGGACGCGGCGGCAATCGGCACCACCCTGCTGGCCGCGACTCCCGGAAATGAATTGGCGCCCGCATTCGGCCCGGATTCCCGCGCCCGGCACACCGCCTCGGGCGCCGCGGAACTGCGACTGGCCGGCGTGGAGTCGGTACGGCAGGACGTGGACACCGGCGCGGACCTGCGCACGGCGCTGGCCCTGGGGGTGGGCCCGCGCACGGCGGCAGCGGCGGCGCGCCTGTTGATCCCCGACCAGTAGGCTGCGGTCATGCAGGCCACCGCGTACACGTACGACCCCGAGACCCGCAGCGGCCAGGTGCTCCTGGACGACGGGACCCCGGTGCCCTTCGACGGGGCCGCGTTCCAGGCAGGCGGCTTGCGGCTGCTCAGGCCGGGTCAGCGGGTACGGATCGAGACCGAGGGCTCCGGAGCCGACCTCCGGATCACCCTGGTGACCTTGCAGACACTCTGAGGCAGGAAGCCAGGGGCGCGCACACGCCGAACACACCGCGGGCCGGACTCCCCCAGGAGTCCGGCCCGTCGCGTGAGTACCCCGAGGCCCCGCTGCCTAGCGCGCAGCCGTCTTCTTGGCGGTGGCCTTCCGCGCCGTCGACTTCTTGGCCGGAGCCTTCTTGGCGGTGACCTTCTTGGCCGGAGCCTTCTTCGCGGCCGTCTTCTTCGCCGTGGCCGTGGTCTTCTTGGCGGTGGTCTTGGCCGTGGTCTTCTTCGCGGCGGCGGCCGTGGTCTTCTTCGCCGTCGTCTTCTTCGCGGTGGTCTTCTTGGCCGCCGCGGTCGCCTTCTTGGCGGTGACCTTCTTCGCCGCCGCCTTCTTGACCGTCGCCGAAGCGCCGCCGGTCAGGCTGCCCTTGGGCGCCTTCTTGACCGCGACCTCGCCGCCGCGCGGGAGCTTCTTCGAGCCGCTCACCAGGTCCTTGAAGCCCTGACCGGCACGGAAGCGCGGCACGGAGGTCTTCTTGACCCGAACCCGCTCGCCCGTCTGGGGGTTGCGCGCGTACCGCGCCGGGCGGTCCACCTTCTCGAAGGACCCGAAGCCCGTGACCGAGACCCGGTCACCCGCGACGGTCGCACGGACGATGGCGTCCAGGACCGCATCGACAGCCTCGGCCGCCTGCTGGCGGCCGCCCATCTTGTCGGCAATCGCTTCTACGAGCTGCGCCTTGTTCACGTCTTCCCCTTCGGAGACATCGCCAGAACGAAAGTGTTCAAGCTTTTTCGCACGTTAGGCAGATATATACCGCAAATCAAACACGAAACGGGCTTATCACCCTTGTGCCGCAACGGACTCGGTCGTCCAGGACGGTCCAGTCAGCGTTCCTCTTCGGGGAATCGGCCCCCGTCGAGGTCCGTATTGAACCGTTCCAGCCGTCTTGCCGCGTCGGCCAGGTCGTGCTTGGCCGCGGCCGTAATGACCAGCAGCTTCCGGGTCAGCGCCATCCGTACGCCCTCCGGGACTTGCAGTGCGCGCACTCTTGTGTGCGCTTCCTTCAGTTGGTCCGCGACCGCCGCATAGAGCTGGAGTTGGCCGTCGTGTTCCATGCACAGATTGTGCCATCTGGGGCGAGTTGTCGCCTGCGCAGGGGGCAACTGCCGCCTCAAATGGCCTTCCGGGCACTTGCGGAAGCCGCGGACACAGCACTCACGTACCCTCACAACATCCGTCCTAACGTGGGAAGTTGGCAAGACCTGCGACAACGCGAGCGTCCGTTCGGGTGCAGACATGGCTGTACCCCCAATCGTGGCGATCGGGGGTACAGGCGGGGTGTGGCGGTGGCTGAAACCAGCCGTATTCAGATGTGGTCGATCAGGCCGGAAGCGGGCTCCGGATCAGGCCTGGAGCGTCCGCGGCTTGTACGAGGGCCGCTTGGCCTCGTACTCGGCGATGTCGGCCTCGTTCCGGAGGGTGATGGAGATGTCGTCCAGCCCGTTCAGCAGCCGCCAGCGGGAGTTCTCGTCCAGCTCGAAGGAGGCGGTGATGCCCTCGGCGCGCACCTCACGGGCCTCGAGGTCGACGGTGATCTCGGCCTGCGGGTCGTTCTCGGTGAGCTCCTGGAGCGCGTCCACGATCTTCTGCTCCAGAACCACCGTGAGCAGGCCGTTCTTCAGCGAGTTGCCCCGGAAGATGTCCGCGAAGCGGGACGAGATGACGGTCTTGAAGCCGTAGTTCTGCAGCGCCCAGACGGCGTGCTCACGGGAGGAACCGGTGCCGAAGTCGGGGCCGGCGACCAGGACGGTCGCCCCCTGCCGCTCGGGCCGGTTGAGCACGAACTCGGGATCTTTCCGCCAGGCCTCGAACAGCCCGTCCTCGAAACCGTCCCTGGTGACCTTCTTGAGCCAGTGAGCAGGGATGATCTGGTCGGTGTCGACGTTGGAACGGCGCAGCGGGACGGCCCGGCCGGTGTGCGTGGTGAATGCTTCCATGGCTGATCAGACTCCAGCGGGCGTACGAACGTCGGCGTCGGACAGGTCGGCGGGCGAGGCCAGGTGGCCCAGGACGGCCGTGGCGGCCGCGACCTGCGGCGACACCAGGTGGGTACGCCCGCCCTTGCCCTGCCGGCCCTCGAAGTTGCGGTTGGAGGTGGACGCGGAGCGCTCCCCCGGTGCCAGCTGGTCGGGGTTCATGCCCAGGCACATCGAGCAGCCCGCGTGCCGCCATTCGGCACCGGCGTCCTTGAAGACGACGTCCAGGCCCTCGGAGACGGCCTGCAGACCGACCCGCGCGGAGCCGGGGACGACCAGCATCCGTACGCCGTCGGCGACTTTGCGGCCCTCGACGATGGCGGCCGCGGCGCGCAGGTCCTCGATGCGCCCGTTGGTGCACGAGCCTACGAAGACGGTGTCCACCTTGATGGAGCGCAGCAGCTGGCCGGCCTCCAACCCCATGTACTCCAAGGCCTTTTCGGCGGCGAAGCGCTCCGAAGCGTCTTCGTACGAAGCCGGGTCGGGGACCTGTGCCGAAAGCGGCGCACCCTGACCGGGGTTGGTGCCCCAGGTGACGAACGGCGAGAGGGCGGCGGCGTCGATGTGCACCTCGGCGTCGAATTCCGCGTCGTCGTCCGTCTTCAGGGTCTTCCAGTACTCGACCGCCGCGTCCCAGTCGGCGCCCTCGGGGGCGTGGGCGCGGCCCTTGATGTACGCGAAGGTGGTCTCGTCCGGGGCGATCATGCCCGCGCGGGCGCCGGCCTCGATCGACATGTTGCAGATGGTCATGCGGGCCTCCATCGAGAGCTTCTCGATGGCGGAGCCGCGGTACTCCAGGATGTAGCCCTGGCCGCCGCCGGTACCGATCTTGGCGATGATCGCCAGGATCAGGTCCTTGGCGGTGACGCCCTCGGGCAGCTCGCCGTCGACCGTGATGGCCATGGTCTTCGGGCGGGCCAGCGGCAGCGTCTGGGTGGCCAGCACGTGCTCCACCTGGGAGGTGCCGATGCCGAACGCGAGCGCGCCGAAGGCGCCGTGCGTGGAGGTGTGGGAGTCACCACAGACGACGGTCGTGCCGGGCTGGGTCAGACCCAGCTGCGGGCCGACCACGTGCACGACCCCCTGCTCGACGTCGCCCAGCGGGTGCAGCCGGACGCCGAAATCGGCGCAGTTCTTGCGCAGCGTCTCCAGCTGGGCCCGGGAGACCGGGTCCGCGATGGGCTTGTCGATGTCGAGGGTGGGGGTGTTGTGGTCCTCGGTCGCGATGGTGAGGTCGAGGCGGCGCACCTGGCGGCCGTTCTGACGCAGGCCGTCGAAGGCCTGCGGGCTGGTCACCTCGTGCAGCAGGTGCAGATCGATGAAGAGGAGGTCGGGCTCGCCCTCGGCGCGCCGGACGACGTGGTCGTCCCAGACCTTCTCCGCGAGTGTCCTACCCATCGCTTTCCCTCCGGCCGGCAGACGTGCACCGGCCCAACTAGAGATCTTGAGGTAGCGGCTGCCCGTTCTCCGGGCCCCTGAAGTCGTGGTTCCGGGCGTCCGCCGCCGGGCCCGTTGGTCTGCGGGCCACTGTGTGATTCCAGGGTGGCGCGTTCCACGGGAAATTGAACTTGCGTTTCACAGAGTGAGACGTGAGTATCGTTGCATGGACAACAGTAGCGGCGTCGGCGTTCTGGACAAGGCGGCCCTTGTCCTGAGCGCTCTGGAGTCCGGTCCGGCCACCCTCGCGGGTCTGGTCGGGGCCACCGGACTGGCACGGCCCACGGCCCACCGGCTGGCCGTGGCTCTGGAACACCACCGCATGGTGGCACGCGACATGCAGGGCCGTTTCATTCTCGGCCCACGACTCGCGGAACTGGCCGCGGCGGCCGGCGAGGACCGCCTGCTCGCGACGGCGGGCCCGGTGCTCACGCACCTCAGGGACATCACCGGCGAGAGCGCGCAGCTCTATCGACGCCAGGGGGACATGCGGATCTGCGTGGCCGCGGCGGAACGTCTGTCCGGCCTGCGGGACACGGTCCCGGTCGGCTCGACGCTCACGATGAAGGCCGGGTCCTCGGCGCAGATCCTGATGGCCTGGGAGGAGCCGGAGCGGCTGCACCGCGGCCTCCAGGGCGCCCGCTTCACGGCGACGGCCCTGTCGGGTGTCCGCCGCCGCGGCTGGGCCCAGTCCATCGGCGAGCGCGAGCCGGGGGTCGCCTCGGTGTCGGCGCCGGTGCGCGGCCCTTCCAACCGGGTGGTAGCGGCCGTCTCCGTCTCCGGCCCGATCGAGCGCCTGACCCGCCACCCTGGTCGCATGCACGCCCAGGCCGTGATCGACGCGGCGGGCCGCCTCTCCGAGGCACTGCGCCGCACCGGCTGACGCTCCCTACCAGAAGGGGCCCGCCTCAACGCCGCGGCAGGCCTCTTCCGACGGAAGTGCAACCCCTAGGGGCGCGGGGAACTGCGCGGCCAGCCACACACTGCCCGCACCCGCCCAGTGACCGCAGCCCCCACGGCGGAGCATGTGCCACCACCGGCCGCCAGCAGTCAGCGACGCCGTCGCGGCCGGTCGCGCAGTTCCCCGCGCCCCTGACGGGGGCGCTGCACTCACCCGGAGCGATACGCGAACCGGTCCTTCCCGTAGCGTCCCCGCCGCTCCACCGGCACCACCCCGCTCGCCGCGCCCAGGCCGAACTCCGGCATGTCGAAGTAGATCGACTCGTACGAGCCCTCCGGCGCCACGTACGCCTCGTGCCACAGCCCCACGTGCCCGTGCAGCTTCCCCGCGCGCTCCTTGCGGTTCACGACGCCCCACACCTTGTGGTGGAACAGGTCGGGCGAGCTCGCGTACGCGTACAGCTTCTCCTTCGACTCCCAGTACTGGACGACGTAGTACGTCCGTGGCGAAGCCGTCAGCAGGATGCGCCCCAGCAGCCCCCGGCCGGGATCCCGTTCGAGCTCCCGCAGCATGCGGAACATCGACAGCGCGACCGGGAGCCACTGGTGGACCGCCCAGAAGTGGTTGATGCGCATGCCGATCAGCAGGACCACCGCGTCGCCCTCACGCGCCGCGGTCGTCCGGCCCGGAATCGGTTTCGCGAACATGACGACACCCCCCGGATCCTCGTCGGATAGCAGCACTATCCTTCTTGTCAGTGCTTGGATAGTGGCACTTACCAAGGAGAGGCGCAAGACATGCGGCTTGCCCAGCTGAGCGAGCGCAGCGGCGTGTCCGCCGCGACGATCAAGTACTACCTGCGCGAAGGGCTGTTGCCGCCGGGCCGCCAGGTCAATGCCACCACCGCCGAGTACGACGAGGGGCATCTGCGACGGCTGCGACTGGTGCGGGCGATGATCCAGGTGGGGCGGATCCCCGTCGCCACGGTCCGCGAGGTGCTCGGGCATGTCGACGACGGCTCGCTGGGGCGGACGATCAGGGTGGGCGCCGCGCTGTGGGCGCTGCCGCAGGTGCCCGAGCCGGACGCGGAGGACGAGTTCGTGCAGAGCGCGCACCGGGAGGTCGGGACCCTGCTGGACGTCCTCGGCTGGGAGAACGCCAAGCAGCTCACGACCATCTCCCCCGCGTACCGCCAGCTGGTGGTCGCGGTGGCCGCGTTCCGCCGGCTCGGTTACGACTGGGATGCCGAACTCCTCGTGTCACACGCGAAGTTGATGCACCAGGCGGCCATCACCGACCTGGACTTCCTGGAGACGCGTCCGTCGGAGGAGGAGAAGGTGGAGGCCGCGGTGGCCAGCGCGGTCCTGGTGGAGCCGATGCTCCAGGCGCTGCACCGGCTGGCCCAGGAGGAGGAGACGGCCCGCCGCTACGGCTTCGAATGAGCCGTAGGACATACGGCGGTACGGCGAAGGCCCCTCACCGAAGTGAGGGGCCTCGTTCTTCTCTCTGTACCCCCGACCGGATTCGAACCGGCGCTACCGCCTTGAGAGGGCGGCGTGCTAGGCCGCTACACAACGGGGGCGTGGATCTTACGTTTCCGCAGATCCGAGCTGGTCTACCTGGACTCGAACCAAGACTAACTGAACCAGAATCAGTCGTGCTGCCAATTACACCATAGACCAATGATGGTTTAGACCAGTTCGTACCCCCGACCGGATTCGAACCGGCGCTACCGCCTTGAGAGGGCGGCGTGCTAGGCCGCTACACAACGGGGGCCCTAGCGATCCTTCGATCACCGTACCCCCGACCGGATTCGAACCGGCGCTACTGCCTTGAGAGGGCAGCGTGCTAGGCCGCTACACAACGGGGGCTTGCGGATCTGATCCGCGCGTGCAGATGAGCTCTGCGAGCTGGCCTACCTGGACTCGAACCAAGACTAACTGAACCAGAATCAGTCGTGCTGCCAATTACACCATAGGCCACTGGAACGCAATCCCCTGAAGGGGTCTTGTTCTAGCTTCGCGCCTCCGGTTCCGGCCTTTCGGCCCGCTCCCCGGCGGCGCAGGAAGAACATTACCTGAAGGTGGACGGGGCTCCAAAACGGGTATCGGCGCGGAGGATCGCGGGCAGTTCGGCGAGGGAGCCGATCCGGTGGCCGCCGGCCGGCGCGCTCCCGGCCCCGTGCCGGTCGAGCCAGACGGACAGCAGTCCGGCGTCCGCGGCACCGCGTCCGTCGATCTCCGGGTGGTCGCCGACGTACGCGACCTGGTGCGGGGCGAGTTCCAGCGCCTCGCAGGCGGCGAGGAAGGCACCGGCGTCGGGCTTGGAGACGCCCAGTTCGGCGGCGCAGAGGATCGCCTCGAAACGGTCGTGGACACCGAGCGTGCGCAGTTTGTGGTCCTGGACGTGGAGGCTGGAGTTGGAGAGCACGGCGTGTCGGTGGCTGTCCGCGAGCGCGTCCAGGGCGGGCAGGACGTCCGGGAAAAGGGTCCAGGCGGCCTCGTAGTAGGTCCGGTACCGGCGGAACCAGGCGTCGGCCTCGTCGTCGGTCAGCTCCCGGCCCAGGAACACCCGTACCCGGTCCAGCCGCTGTCCCTCGAAGCTGACCTCGCCCGCCGAGAACCGCGCCCACTGCTCGTCGGTGACCTCCCGCCACCGCACCAGCGCCGCCTCCGCGCTCTCCCACCCCGCGAGCAGCCCCTCCGCCGCCAGGTGCGCCCGCATGCCCTCGCGGTCGGCACTCGTGTAGTCGAAGAGGGTGTCGTCAACGTCCCACACCACAGCTCTGATCACCCTCACAGACTGACACACATGAGCGAGCGCCGAGTCCAGTTCGCCGTCGAGGCCCGTGCGGCGTACGACGGTCTGCCCGGCGAGCGTCGAGCCCAGTTGGACAAGGCCGTGCGGATACTGGCACGGGACCCCTTCCGCAAGGCGGCGACCGCGCAGCTCGGACCCGACGAACACCTGCGCAGGGCTTACGTGGCTCCGGGTGTGATGCTGGAGTACATGGTCGCGGGCGCCGTCATGGTCGTCGTCGTCCTGGAGATCTTCGACGAGTTCACGTACCTGATCGACGAGGCCGACGCCGTCTGACACGCGTGCGTGAGGGGCGGCACCCGGAACACACCGGGTGCCGCCCCTCACGCATGCGTGGGTGTTACGCCGCGAGCCTCGCCAGCGCCGCGTCGATCCTGGCCAGCGTCTTCTCCTTGCCCAGGATCTCCAGGGACTCGAAGAGCGGCAGGCCGACCGTGCGGCCGGTGACCGCCACCCGGACCGGTGCCTGGGCCTTGCCGAGCTTGAGGCCGTGGGCCTCGCCGGCGGCCAGGACGGCCTCCTTCAGGGACTCCGGAGAGGTCCAGTCGGCCGACTCCAGCTTCTCGCGGGCCGTGACCAGAAGGGCGTCGCTGCCCTCCTTCATCGCCTTCGTCCAGCTGGCCTCGTCGGAGACCGGCTCGGGCAGGAACAGGAAGTCGACGTTGTCGGTGATCTCCGACAGGACCTTCAGACGGGTCTGGGCGTGCGGGGCGATCGCGTGCCACTTGGACTCGTCGAAGTCCGCCGGGGCCCAGGGGGCGACGGGGGCCTTCAGCCAGGGGGCGCAGCGCTCCGTGAAGTCCTTCACGTCCAGCAGACGGATGTGGTCGGCGTTGATCGCCTCGCACTTCTTCAGGTCGAAGCGGGCCGGGTTGGGGTTCACGTCGGAGATCTCGAAGGCGGCCACCATCTCCTCGATCGAGAAGATGTCCTGGTCCGCGGAGAACGACCAGCCGAGCAGCGAGAGGTAGTTCAGCAGGCCCTCGGGGAGGAAGCCGCGCTCGCGGTAGAGGTTGAGCGAGGACTCCGGGTCGCGCTTGGAGAGCTTCTTGTTGCCCTCGCCCATGACGTAGGGGAGGTGCCCGAAGGCCGGGATCTGCTGGGCGATGCCGAGCTCGATGAGCGCCTTGTAGAGGGCGATCTGGCGCGGGGTGGAGGAGAGCAGGTCCTCGCCGCGCAGGACGTGGGTGATCTCCATCAGGGCGTCGTCGACCGGGTTGACCAGCGTGTAGAGCGGGGCGCCGTTCGCGCGGACGATGCCGTAGTCCGGGACGTTCTCCGGGGTGAAGGTCAGCTCGCCGCGGACCAGGTCCGTGAAGGTGATCGTCTCGTCGGGCATCCGGAAGCGGACGATCGGGGTGCGGCCCTGGGCCTTGTACTCCTCGACCTGCTCGGCGGTGAGGTCGCGGCAGTGGCCGTCGTAGCCGGACGGCTTGCCGGCGGCGCGGGCGGCCTCGCGGCGGGTGTCCAGCTCCTCCTGGGAGCAGTAGCAGCGGTAGGCGTGGCCGGCGTCGAGCAGCTTCTGGGCGACATCGGTGTAGATGTCCATGCGCTGCGACTGGCGGTACGGCGCGTGCGGGCCGCCGACCTCGGGGCCCTCGTCCCAGTCGAAGCCCAGCCAGCGCATCGCGTCGAGCAGCTGCTCGTACGACTCCTCGGAGTCGCGGGCCGCGTCGGTGTCCTCGATGCGGAAGACGAGCGTGCCCTGGTGGTGCCGGGCGAACGCCCAGTTGAACAGGGCGGTGCGGACCAGGCCCACATGGGGGTTACCGGTGGGCGAGGGACAGAACCGTACTCGGACGGCGGAGTCGGGTGCGCTAGCCACGCTTGACAACCTTGTTGGTGAGAGTGCCGATGCCTTCGATGGTGACGGCGACCTCGTCGCCGACGTTGAGGGGGCCGACCCCTGCCGGGGTGCCGGTGAGGATCACGTCGCCGGGGAGCAGCGTCATCGCCTCGGTGATGTTGACGATCAGGTCCGCGATGGAGTGGATCATCTCGCTCGTACGGCCGAGCTGGCGCTGTTCGCCGTCGACGGTGAGCTGGATCGTCAGGTCGGACGCGGTGGCGAGGTCCAGGTCCGTCTCCACCCAGGGACCGAGCGGGCAGGCGGTGTCGAAGCCCTTCGCCCGGGCCCACTGCTTCTCGCGCCGCTGGACGTCACGAGCGGTGACGTCGTTGGCGCAGGTGTAGCCGAAGATGACGTCCTGGACGCGCTCGCGCGGGACCTCGCGACACATGCGGCCGATGACCACGGCCAGTTCGGCCTCGTGGTGGAGGTCCTGGGAGAACGGCGGGTACTGGATCTCGTCGCCGGGGCCGATCACCGAGGTGGACGGCTTGAAGAAGGCGAAGGGGGCGTCCGGGACCTCGTTGCCCAGCTCCTTCGCGTGCTCCGCGTAGTTGCGGCCGAAGGCGACGACCTTGTTGGGGAGCACCGGCGGGAGCAGCCGTACCTTGTTCAGCGGGACCTTCGTGCCGGAGAGCTCGAAGTCCGTGAACGGAATGCCCTTGATGATGTCGAGGACGAGTTCGTCCTGCTTGTCGCCCTCGACGGCGCCGAAGGCGACGTTCCCGTCGATGGAGAACCTGGCGATGCGCACGGGATCCTTGCGCCCCTCACTGAGCCGGCTGGAGTCTGACACTCCAGGCTAACGCGGCAAGGGGTGGCCGCCGTGAAAACAGCCCGGTGACCGGGTGAGTGAGTGAACGGCGGCCGTGCCCCGTACCAGCTGCTACTCGGCCACCGAGGTCGTGGCCGGGATCTCCATGAGGATGGTGCGCCGCGGGTTGGCGGTCTGGGCCGGGAGGTCGAGGGAGTGCTCGGGGAGTTCGGGGGTCTGGAGTTCCTCGGCGTCCTTGAGGTGGGCCAGGGTGGTACGCCGGGGGTTGGCTATGTTGCGGAACATCATCGTCGTCTTCACGGTTGTCGTGGACCCCGTCATGTGTCGGTTGGCAGAAACTTCCCTCTTGTAAAGCGCCAGGCTAAACATCGAATTCCCGGCGGAAGCCGCCAAGTAGCGGCGATCGGCGTGTGAGTTTGCTCACGAAGTCGAGGCCAAAACGGTCATTCCGGGCCCACAAGTCACCGCAACGAAACGGACATTGACGAACTGAAGCTGTCATTCCGCTCCTGATCATGGCGACTGGGACACGTGTGACGCGCCTGCGACTGGCAGGGATACGTCCGTTATGTACGCGATCGACTTCGACATCTCGTAACGTGTCACTCACACGCTGTCACGGAGGTCACAGCTCGGTCCACGGCCCTTGTTGGAGATCCGGCACTGTGCTGGAATTCCACGGACCGCCGCGGGATCCAGCCGGCGCGCAGGGGGCGCAACACTGCGCCGGGTGGCGGCGAGACAGGGGGAACCAGCGCCGGTCACACTCACGACCAACAGGGGGCGCGCATTCAGGGCGCTCCCCCTTATCAACGCCGACACCGTGTCTCTCCGTTCAGCGGAGGGGCGCCTGGTCCAGAGGTTGCGACGCTAGTGCAGGGACGTTTCAAGAGGGATGGCAGCGCTCCGGCAGAGCCGGAGGCGCACGGCGGGACCGACCGCGGTTCCTCGCCCCAGCACGCCCAGAACCCGGCCCCGGCCGGCGGTGGTGACGGTGGTGAGCGCCCCGGGCGCCCCGCCGTGTCGGCGTCCTCGGGATCTTCGGGCCCCCAGCCGACCGCCCCACCGACGCCCGCGGTCAAGCCCGTCAAGGGCTCGTCCAACCCCGGATCGCGCATAGCCCTGCGCAACTGGCGCATCTCCACGCGCCTGGTGTCGCTGCTCGCGCTCCCCGTGGTGGCGGCGACCTCGCTGGGCGCGGTGCGCATCAACCAGTCGCTCGACAGCATCCAGCAGCTCGACAACATCAAGCTGCTGACCGACATGACCAAGCAGGCCACCGAGCTGGCCGCCGCGCTCCAGGAGGAGCGCGACCAGTCGGCCGGTCCGCTGGCGCACGGCCAGTCGCCCACCAGCCCGGGGGTCAAGGGCTACGAGGACAAGACCGACCGCGCCCGCGACAACTTCCTCAACGCCTCCGAGGAAATCGACACCGCGAGCAAGAACGGTCAGCTCCAGGGCGTCCGGGACAGCCTCGTCGGTCTGGCCGGCCAGCTGGACGACCTGGCGAAGATCCGCAAGGACGCCTATCAGCAGAAGGAGAACTCGACCCAGACGGTCGAGGCCTACCACCGGCTGATCACCCAGCTGATCGACCTCTCGCAGGACATGGCGCAGGCCTCCAGCAACCCGGAGATGATCCAGCGCACCCGCGCCCTGGCGGCGTTCTCCACCGCCAAGGAGTACGCGTCGGTGCAGCGAGCGGTCATCGCCGCGGCCCTGCCCGCCAACAACACGACCTTCGGCGACCTCTCCGAGAACGACCGCCTGTACGGCGAGTCGGCCCAGGAGAGCGAGACCTCCGAACTGACGATCTTCCGGAAGATCTACGCGGGCAACGCGGCCGAGCTCCTCAAGCCGGTCGACGAGAACAACCCGACGATCGAGTCCGCCAACACCTACGCCAAGCGTGCGCTGGGCGCCCAGAACGGTCTGAACGAGCTGTCCAAGCGGTCGTACCTCGACTGGGTGGACGACAGCTCGACCAAGATCGACCAGATGAAGAAGATCGAGCACACGCTGCTCGAGGACATGGAGCAGAAGGCCCGCGAACTGCGGTCCTCCTCCGAGCAGGAAGCGATCATCTCCGGTGCGCTGATCCTGCTCGTCCTCGGCGTGTCGCTGGTCGGCGCCTTCATCGTGGCCCGCTCCATGATCCGCTCGCTGCGCCGCCTCCAGGAGACCGCCACCAAGGTCGCCCAGGACCGGCTGCCCGAGCTGGTCAAGCAGCTGTCCGAGTCCGACCCGCAGGACGTCGACACGTCCGTGGAGTCGGTCGGTGTGCACTCCCGGGACGAGATCGGCCAGGTGGCCGCGGCCTTCGACGACGTGCACCGCGAGGCGGTCCGACTCGCCGCCGAGCAGGCCCTGCTGCGGGGCAACGTCAACGCGATGTTCACCAACCTCTCGCGCCGCTCCCAGGGCCTCATCCAGCGCCAGCTCTCGCTCATCTCCGAACTGGAGTCCCGCGAGGCCGACCCGGACCAGCTGTCCTCCCTCTTCAAGCTCGACCACCTCGCGACGCGTATGCGCCGTAACGGTGAGAACCTCCTCGTCCTCGCCGGTGAAGAGCCCGGCCGCCGCTGGACCCGCCCGGTCCCGCTGGTCGACGTGCTCCGCGCCGCCGCGTCCGAGGTGGAGCAGTACGAGCGCATCGAGCTGGCCGCCGTACCGACCACCGAAGTGGCCGGCCGTGTGGTCAACGACCTCGTCCACCTGCTCGCCGAGCTGCTGGAGAACGCCACCTCGTTCTCCTCGCCGCAGACCAAGGTCAAGGTCACCGGTCACGCGCTGCCCGACGGCCGCGTCCTGATCGAGATCCACGACACCGGCATCGGCCTCTCCCCCGAGGACCTCGCGGCGATCAACGAACGGCTCGCCTCGCCGCCCACCGTGGACGTCTCGGTCTCCCGCCGCATGGGTCTGTTCGTGGTCGGCCGTCTGTCCCAGCGCCACGGCATCCGCATCCAGCTGCGTCCCTCCGACTCCGGTGGTACGACCGCGCTGGTCATGCTTCCCGTCGACGTCGCCCAGGGCGGCAAGAAGCCCGCTCCCGGCAAGCCCGGCGCCCCGGCGTCGTCCGGCGGTCCGGCCGCCGCGCAGGCGGCGGCCGGTGCGGCCGCGGCCCGGCGTGGCGGCGGCCAGGGCGGTTCGCTCGGTGCGGGTGCCCCCGCCCCGGCCCTCGGCGGCGGTGCCGCCGGTGCCCGCGGTGGCGCCCTCGGTTCCGGTGGCCCCTCCGGCGGCGGACTGCTCGGCGCCGGTGCGGCTCCGCGCGGCCAGGTCGGCGCGGGGCAGGGTCCCCGGGCCGCGCTGCCCGGCGCGGGCCCGAACGGCGGCCGTCCCGGCGCGCCGGGCGGTGCCCGCGGCCAGCAGGGTCCGGCCGCTCCCCCGCAGGGCCGGCCCAACGGCGGCGGCGGTGCCTTCGGCGACCAGGACGCGTTCGGCAGCCGGCAGGACCCCTTCGGCGGTCAGGACGCCTTCGGCAACCGGGGCCCGGTCCCGCCGCAGCGCTCCGCCTCCCCCTCCGACCAGGGCCGTCAGCCCCAGCTGCCGCCGCGCGGTGGCGCGCGGGCCGAGCTGCCCGGCGGCAACCCGCAGCAGGGCAGGCCCAGCTGGAGCGACGACAACGCCCAGCCGCCGCTCTCCCGTGCCTCGCTGGACACCCCGCGCGGCCACGACGAGCAGGACCCGGCCCACACCGCGCCGATGCCCCGCATCGACGACCGGCAGGACCTGGGCGCCACCTCGCAGATGCCGGCGATCCCGCAGGGGCCGTCGTCCACCGGCTCGTACCCCCGCCCGGGCATGAACGGTCCGCAGGACACCGGATCCTTCCCCCGTCCGAACGTGAACGGCCAGCAGGACACCGGCTCCTTCCCGCGCCCCGGCGCGAACGGACCGCAGGACACGGGATCCTTCCCGCGCCCCAACGTGAACGGCCAGCAGGACACCGGCTCGTTCCCCCGCCCCGGCGCGAACGGACCGCAGGACACGGGGTCCTTCCCGCGTCCGAACGTGAACGGCCAGCAGGACTCGGGGCAGTACGTCCGCTCCGACGTCTTCGGCAGGCAGGCCGGGCCGCAGGGCGGCTCCCAGAACACCGGTCAGTTCGCCGCCCCGCAGGGCTACGACAACGGCTCCACCGGCCAGTTCGCCGCCCCGTCCTACGACAACGGCTCGACCGGCCAGCACTCCCTGCCCGGCCACCAGAACGGCTACGCGGGCAACGGCCAGCACGGCAACGGCCAGCACAACACGGGCCAGTTCGAGCGTCCGGGGACCAACGGCCGCGGCATGGACTTCGGCGCGGCACAGCGTCCGCCGGTCCCGCCGGCCCGTCAGGATCCCGAGGCGCTGCCGCCGGCCAGCGGTCCCGGTGACGGTCGTACCCCGCTGTACGACACGCTGGAGACCAACTGGTTCCACGGCGGTCAGCAGGAACAGCAGCACCCGCAGAGCAACGGCCACGGAAACGGCTCGGCGCCGCTCCCGCCCGTTCCTGCCCAGCCGCCGGCCCCGGCCGCCGCGGCCCCCCAGCGTCCCGCGCAGGCAGCCTGGCGCACCTCCCCGAACGACGATCTCGTCCGGCAGGCGGAGCGTGTACGGCAGCCGGCGGCGGGCGGTGTCACCACCTCCGGTCTGCCGCGCCGGGTGCCCAGGGCGAACCTCGTCCCGGGCACGGCTCAGCAGCAACAGCACCACACCGGTCCGCAGGTCTCGCGTGCGCCTGATGACGTCCGCGGCCGGCTGACCAATCTCCGTCGGGGTATCGCGCAGGGACGGCAGGCCGGCACCGGCCCGCAGACCGGCAGCTTCCCGAGCCCCACTCACCAGCAGGAGCGTTAGTTGAGTCCGATGAGCCAGGCGGCACAGAACCTGAACTGGTTGATCACCAACTTCGTGGACAACACCCCCGGGGTGTCCCACACCGTCGTCGTGTCCGCCGACGGTCTCCTTCTGGCGATGTCCGAAGGCTTCCCCCGTGACCGTGCCGACCAGCTGGCGGCCGTCGCGTCCGGACTCACCTCGCTGACGGCCGGGGCGTCCCGGATCTTCGAGGGCGGCGACGTCGCACAGACGGTCGTCGAGATGGAGCGCGGCTTTCTTTTCCTGATGTCCGTCTCGGACGGGTCGTCCCTCGCGGTCCTGGCCCACCCCGAGTGCGACATCGGCCTCGTCGGCTACGAGATGGCGCTCCTGGTCGACCGCGCGGGCGCGGTGCTCACGCCCGACCTGCGCGCCGAACTGCAAGGCAGTCTGCTCCACTGACAGCCCGGATCCAACCCGCCTCACCAAATCACCGTCCGGCCGCCACAATCCCCCCACCGGCCACGTCCGACGGCACGACTGACCGACTTGCTGTCCCGCCCGGAGGAACGATGACCCCGCCCACCGCCTCTCATGATCCGTACGCGGAGCCGTACGGGGACGAGGGCGACCAGCCGCTGGTACGTCCTTACGCGATGACCGGCGGCCGGACCCGGCCGCGCTATCAGCTCGCCATCGAGGCGCTGATCAGCACGACGGCCGACCCGGCAGCGCTCATGGGGCTGCTCCCGGAGCACCAGCGCATCTGCCACCTGTGCCGTGAGGTGAAGTCGGTCGCCGAGGTCTCGGCGCTGCTCGCCATGCCGCTCGGTGTGGCCCGGATCCTGGTGGCCGACCTCGCCGAGGCCGGCCTGGTCGCCATCCACCAGCCGGGCGGCGACGAGAACAACGGTGGCGCACCTGACGTGACGCTGCTCGAAAGGGTGCTCAGTGGACTTCGCAAGCTCTGACGGAGGTCGGGCCACCACCTCCGCGAAGATCGTGGTGGCGGGCGGCTTCGGCGTCGGCAAGACCACGTTCGTGGGAGCGGTCTCCGAGATCAACCCGCTGCGCACGGAGGCCGTGATGACGTCCGCCTCGGCGGGCATCGACGACCTGACCCACACCGGGGACAAGACCACCACCACGGTGGCCATGGACTTCGGACGTATCACGCTCGACCAGGACCTGATCCTGTACCTGTTCGGCACGCCGGGCCAGGACCGCTTCTGGTTCATGTGGGACGACCTGGTACGCGGCGCCATCGGCGCCGTCGTCCTGGTGGACACCCGCCGGCTCGCCGACTGCTTCCCGGCGGTGGACTACTTCGAGAACAGCGGTCTGCCGTTCGTCATAGCGCTCAACGGCTTCGACGGACACCAGCCCTACACGCCCGAAGAGGTCCGCGAGGCGCTGCAGATCGGCCCGGACGCGCCGATCATCACCACGGACGCCCGGCACCGCGCGGATGCCAAGAGCGCGCTGATCACGCTGGTGGAGCACGCCCTCATGGCACGGCTGCGATAGCACCCAAGTCGTTCATCATGTACGGCAGTTGTCGTACGGAAACCGGAGCCGACTGTGGCCTTTGACACGGTCGGCTCCGGTGTTCATAACGTTTCGGCAGAGGAATCCACCGGTATCGCCACGCGTCGCGGTCGCGCGGTACCGCTGCGCTCACAACAGCCCCGCCTTTTGGCGGGGCTCGCTCTTTATGACCGTTTTATCTGGGCCTTACAAGACCGCACTCCATCGCTTTCCGCTGTTTGGAAGTGCGTAGGCCCCCATGCTGGAATGCCTGAACTGCCCAATAGTCAAAGACGTACTGAGTAGTGGTCTGAGACACACCGGGCTCTGAGAGACTGCGGCACGACGATAGGTGCCCGCCGCCGAGAGGTTGTTGGTCGAGTGAGGCGAAGCAAGAACGGTCCCGAGCCGTCGGCACGGGGCAACTTCACCCCGCCGCCGCGCGCTGCGGCGCCCACCCCTGTGCCAGCCGCGGAACCACCGGCCGCGCCCGCGAAGAGCGGCGGCCGTTTCTCCCCGCGCAACTGGCGAGTGCCGACCAGGCTGAACGCGATTCTGCTCATACCCGTGGTCGTCGGTCTGGTCATGGGCGGCTTCCAGGTGAAGAACTCCATCGACACCTGGAACGAGGCCCGGGACGCGGAGAACACCGCGCGCCTGGTCCGCGCCTCCCTCAGCTACGCCGACGCCCTCTACAACGAGCGTGACACCACCGCGGCGCCGCTGCTCCTGCACAAGGACAAGGCCACCGTCACCGCGGCGCGTGCGGCGACCGACAAGGCCGCCGACGCCTTCGACGCGGCCGCGCAGAACATGCCGCAGAAGTCCGGCCTGGAGCGCCGCCTGAAGCTGTTCCGCGAGGCCGAGCCCAAACTCACGACCCTGCGTGCCGCGGCGTACACCACCAATCTCACCGGTGTGCAGACCGAAGAGGGGTACACCCAGGTCGCCCACCCGCTGATGGAGTTCGCCAACGAGCTCGGTCTGGGTACCGGAAACATCACCTCCTACGGCCGTACCGTCTACGCCATCTCGCTCACCAAGGCGGCCCTGTCGCTGGAGCGCTCGATCGGCATGCACCTGCTGATCAAGCCCGGCCCGGACGCCGGCAACCTGGCCAGCCAGCGGGTCGCCCTCTCGTCGTACGCCTATCTCGAGGGCATCGCCGTCGAGGAGTACATCGGTGGTGGCACCGAGGCGGACGCGCAGAAGCTGAACGACCTCCAGAAGAAGATCAAGTCCGACGGCGCGGCACTGGTCCAGCAGGCCAAGGCCAAGGACCCGAACTACGTGGCCCCGCCGTCCAAGGACAACGCGATGGTCTCGGCGCTGGCGACGCTGCAGGACACCGACACCAGCACCCGCCAGGCACTGGCCGCCCAGGGCGTCACCGCCGAGAACTGGTGGACGGTCAACACCCTCAAGTACCAGGCCTACCGCACGATCGAGTCGGACATGGCCGACAAGGCGGTGAGCGAGGCCTCCGACATCGCCGACAACGCGAAGACGGACGCGTTCATCACCGGTGCCGCGGTCGTGGTCGCCCTGCTCGCGGCGTTCATCCTGGCCGGCATGGTGGCCCGCCAGATGTCCCGCTCGATGCGCCAGCTGCGCAACGCCGCCTTCGGCATCGCCGAGCAGCGCCTGCCGATGCTGGTCGACCAGCTCTCCCGCACCGACCCCGGCCGGGTCGACACCCGGGTGGCGCCGATCCCGATCACCTCGACCGACGAGATCGGCGAAGTCGCCCGCGCCTTCGACCAGGTCCACCGCGAGGCCGTCCGGCTCGCCGCCGAGCAGGCCCTGCTGCGGGGCAACATCAACGCGATCTTCACCAACCTGTCGCGCCGCAACCAGTCGCTGATCGAGGGCCAGCTGACCCTGATCACCGACCTGGAGAACAACGAGGCCGACCCGGACCAGCTGGAGAACCTCTTCCGTCTGGACCACCTCGCGACCCGTATGCGCCGCAACGGCGAGAACCTCCTGGTCCTCGCCGGCGAGGAGCCCGGCCGCCGCTGGGACCAGCCGGTCCCGCTGGTCGACGTGCTCCGCGCCGCCTCCTCCGAGGTGGAGCAGTACGAGCGCATCGAGCTCTCCGGCGTCCCGGAGGCCGAGATCCACGGCCGCGCGGTCACCGACCTCGTGCACCTGCTGGCCGAGCTGCTGGAGAACGCGACGACGTTCTCCTCCCCGCAGACCAAGGTCCGCGTCACCGCGACCCGTCTCCCCGACGGCCGCATCATGATCGAGATCCACGACAAGGGCATCGGCCTCACCGCCGAGGACTTCGCGGACATCAACCACAAGCTGGCCAACCCGCCGACCGTGGACGCCGCGATCTCCCAGCGCATGGGCCTCTTCGTGGTCGGCCGGCTCTCCGACCGGCACGGCATCCGGGTCCAGCTGCGCCCCTCCGGCGAGCAGGCGGGCACCACCTCGCTGGTCATGCTGCCGGACGCCATCACCCACGGTGGTGGCGGCGAACAGCCTCTGGACCGCGAGGAGTTCACGGTCTCGCAGATCATCCCGGAGCAGCAGTTCCAGGCTGAGAACTTCAGCCAGCAGCCGCAGCTCCAGCCGATGCGTACGGCGGCCGAGCTGGGCTTCGACGACAGCCGCTACGTGGAGGTCCCCGACGACATCCGCGACCTGGACCCCGTCGGCCGCTCCCTGTTGCGCGAGGAGCGCCGTGCGGCCCTGGAGGCCCAGGCACAGCCCGGACAGTTCCCGCAGAACCCTCAGGAGACCGCGGAGATCCCGGCGTACGTCGACGAGTTCGACCGGGGCCGGCAGGGCTACGACAGCAGCGGTACGGGCCTCCAGGAGCAGCCCACGGGCTTCGAGTCCGGGCAGCAGTACCAGGAGCAGTCGCAGGGCGCGTACGACGAGCAGTACTACGCGCCGAACGGCGGCCTGCCGCGGAACGACACGTTCTCGTCCGACCCCTTCGCCACCGGCGGCGGCTACCCGGAGCCCGCGTATCCGGAACCGGCCCAGGAGGAGCCCGCGGCCGCCCAGGCCGCCGCCTCCGAGTCGTTCCCGGCGTTCGGGGAGCAGCAGCCCTACCAGGACGACTGGCCGCAGCAGGGCCAGCAGCAGGACAGCTACCAGAACGGTTATCCGGCCCAGTACGCTCCGGAAGCGGAATCGGCGCAGGCCGGTGACGTGGACGAGCGGAACCGCGTAGGCTTCGACCGTCCGGGAGCGGCCCCTTCCGGGGGTCACCGGCTGACCGACGCCGGGCTGCCCCGCCGGGGATCCGGCGGTCCGGGCGGCCCGAACGGCGCGGCTCCCGTGCAGCAGGCTCCGGCCGCGACTTCAGCTCCGGCGGCTCCGCGAGCCTCGGCTCCGGAGGCAGGCGGTGACAGCAGCTGGCGTTCGGCGAACGACGAGCGCTGGCAGCAGGCCTCGCAGCTGCGCAAGCCCAAGGCGGGCGGGGTCACGTCCTCCGGCCTGCCGAGGCGGGTCCCCAAGGCCAACCTGGTCGAGGGAGCCGCCGAGAACACCCCTCAGGGGGGCCCACAGGTCTCCCGCGCCCCGGAGGACGTCCGGGGCAGGCTGAGCAACCTGCGCAGGGGCGTCCAGCGCGGACGCAACGCAGGCAGTGAAACGAACGGCCAGGGCTTCGGTCCTGACAGCACCTACAACCAGGAGCGTTAGTGTGAGCCCGATGAGCCAGGCGGCACAGAACCTGAACTGGTTGATCACCAACTTCGTGGACAACACCCCGGGGGTGTCCCACACGGTGGTGGTCTCCGCCGACGGACTCCTTCTGGCGATGTCCGAAGGCTTCCCCCGCGACCGTGCCGACCAGCTCGCGGCCGTCGCCTCCGGTCTGACGTCTCTGACGGCAGGCGCCTCCCGGATCTTCGAGGGGGGCAGCGTGAATCAGACGGTTGTGGAGATGGAGCGGGGATTCCTGTTCATCATGTCCGTTTCCGATGGGTCCTCCTTGGCCGTTCTGGCCCACCCGGAGGCCGACATCGGCCTGATTGGGTACGAGATGGCCCTTTTGGTGGACCGTGCGGGCACGGTTCTTACCCCGGATCTGCGCCAGGAACTCCAAGGAAGCCTTCTCAACTAACAGTCAGACGGTGCGTTTTGGCGTCCCGGGGCCGTAAGGTTTCGGGACGCGGCTCCATAGGGAACGGTGCCCGGCACGGTCGGAGGAGGAGAGAAAGTGGCAACACCCCCAGGCGGTTCGAATAACGGCAACTGGTCGTACGGTCCTGCGCAGGGCCAGGGCGACGGTTCCGCGAACCGGTACAACTTCCCCTCCGCCCCGAGCCACCGGCAGCCGTACGCACCGCAGGGCCCCGGCCCGTCGCCGTACGACCAGCCGCCGGCGCCGCGCATCCAGCCGGTACAGCCGCAGCGTCGTCCCGAGCCGGCGCCCGCCGGGGCGTCGAACAACCCCTTGGTGCGTCCGTACGCCATGACCGGCGGCCGGACCCGCCCGCGGTACCAGCTCGCCATCGAGGCACTGGTGCACACCACCGCGCAGCCGCACCAGATGCAGGGCCAACTGCCCGAGCATCAGCGGATCTGCAACCTCTGCCGGGAGATCAAGTCGGTGGCCGAAGTCTCGGCCCTCCTGTCGATCCCTCTCGGCGTGGCCAGGATCCTCGTCGCCGACTTGGCGGAGGCGGGCCTGGTCGCCATCCATCAGCCCGGCGGCGACGAGAGCGCCGGCGGCCAGCCAGACGTGACACTGCTCGAAAGGGTGCTCAGTGGACTTCGCAAGCTCTAGCGGCGGTCCTTCCCGCTCCACCACTTCCGCGAAGATCGTGGTGGCGGGCGGCTTCGGCGTGGGCAAGACCACGTTCGTCGGTGCCGTCTCGGAGATCAACCCGCTGCGCACAGAGGCCGTGATGACGTCCGCGTCGGCCGGCATCGACGACCTCACCCACACCGGGGACAAGACGACCACCACGGTCGCCATGGACTTCGGCCGCATCACCCTGGACCAGGACCTGATCCTGTACCTGTTCGGCACGCCGGGCCAGGACCGCTTCTGGTTCATGTGGGACGACCTGGTACGCGGCGCCATCGGCGCCATCGTCCTCGTGGACACCCGCCGCCTCGCCGACTGCTTCCCCGCGGTCGACTACTTCGAGAACTCGGGTCTCCCCTTCGTCATCGCCCTCAACGGCTTCGACGGCAGCCAGCCGTACAACCCGGAAGAGGTCCGCGAGGCGCTCCAGATCGGCCCCGACACCCCGATCATCACGACGGACGCCCGCCACCGCGCGGACGCCAAGTCGGCCCTGATCACCCTGGTCGAACACGCCCTGATGGCCCGCCTGCGCTAGCGGTTGTCTCTCCGAGGGGCCCCTTCCACCCGGAACGGGCCCCTTTGTCATACCCCGCCGGCACACCGGCCGTGAGCCTCTGGGAGGAGGCCGGGGGCGGAGGCGGCCGGCACGCGCGTCGAGGCGGCCCTGGGCGGCTCCAGGCGGGTGCTGCTGCGCGGCGAGGCGGGCTCCGGCAAGACGACGCTGCTGCGCCGGCCGGCGGTCACGGCGGCCCGCGGGGCGTTCGCCGGCGAGCCGGCCGCCTGGAACGGTCTGCCCCCGGTGCTCGTGAAGCTGCGGGAGTACGGCGGCCGGGCGCTGCGGGTGCCGGAGGCGATGCTGGACTCGGTGGCCGGACAGATCACCGGGGTCATGCCGAAGGCCCGGGTGGAACGGCAGCCGGCGGAGGGGAAGGCGCTGCTGCTCGTCGACGGCGTGGACGAACTGCTGGACGCGGAGCGGCGGGGCGCTCGGGAGTGGCTGCGGAAGCTGCCGGCGGCGTACAGAACCGCGTGCTTCCCGAAGATCCGCAGGCCCTGGACTTCCCCGGAGTCAAGGTCGTCATCCGCTGACCCCGACGTGCATCACGGCCCCGCCCTCCCGAAGGAGGAGCGGGGCCGTGGTCGACGCTGTGCCGGGGCTCAGTGCCAGCTGTGCGGGGCGCGGAAGCCGTTCTCGCGTTCCAGGCGGCGCCAGCCGGCCTTCGCGCGGCCTCGGTGGGTCTGCTCGGTGTCGGCGGTCGGCCTGGCGGCCGCGCGGGCCAGGAGGACCGCCGTTATGGCGGCGACTTCCTCCGGGTCGGCGTTGCCCTTCTCCACGCGAATGTCAGGGACGTTCATGGATTCAGTCTCCGTGAGAGAGGTTTCCGCAGGATTACTGCGGGGGGTTGCCGTGCTTACGTGACGGCAGGTCGGCGTGCTTGGTGTGCAGCATCGCCAGCGACTTGGCGAGCACCTCGCGGGTCTCGGCCGGGTCGATGACGTCGTCGACCAGGCCGCGCTCGGCCGCGTAGTAGGGGTGCATGAGCTCGGCCTTGTACTCCTTGACCATCTTCTGCCGCATGGCCTCGGGGTCCTCGGCGGAGGCGATCTGCCGACGGAAGATCACGTTGGCCGCACCCTCGGCGCCCATGACCGCGATCTCGTTCGTCGGCCAGGCGTACGTCAGGTCGGCACCGATCGACTGGGAGTCCATGACGATGTAGGCACCTCCGTACGCCTTGCGCAGGATCAGTGAGATCCGGGGCACGGTCGCGTTGCAGTAGGCGTAGAGGAGCTTCGCGCCGTGGCGGATGATCCCGCCGTGTTCCTGGTCGACACCGGGGAGGAAGCCCGGTACGTCCAGGAAGGTGACGATCGGAACATTGAAAGCGTCACACATCTGGACAAAGCGCGCAGCTTTTTCGCTCGCCTCGATGTCCAGGACGCCTGCCAGCACCTGCGGCTGGTTGGCGATGATGCCCACGACCTGGCCGTCGATCCGGGCCAGCGCGCAGATGATGTTCCGCGCCCAGCGCTCGTGGACCTCCAGGTAGTCGCCGTCGTCGACGATCTCCTCGATCACCTTGGCCATGTCGTACGGCCGGTTGCCGTCGGCCGGGACCAGGTCCAGGAGGACGTCGCCGCGCCGGTCCACCGGGTCCGTGGAGTCGACCCGGGGCGGGTTCTCGCGGTTGTTCTGCGGGAGGAGGGAGAGGAGGTAGCGGACCTCCGCGATGCAGGTCTCCTCGTCGTCGTACGCGAAGTGGCAGACGCCGGAGGTCTCGGCGTGCACGTCGGCGCCGCCGAGGCCGTTCTGGGTGATCTCCTCGCCGGTGACCGCCTTGACGACGTCCGGGCCGGTGATGAACATCTGCGAGGTCTCGCGGACCATGAAGACGAAGTCGGTGAGGGCGGGGCTGTAGGCGGCGCCGCCGGCGCAGGGGCCGAGCATCACGGAGATCTGCGGGATGACACCGGACGCCTTGGTGTTGCGCTGGAAGATCCCGCCGTAGCCGGCGAGCGCGGAGACGCCCTCCTGGATACGGGCGCCGGCGCCGTCGTTCAGGGAGACCAGCGGGGCGCCGGCCGCGATGGCCATGTCCATGATCTTGTGGATCTTGGTGGCGTGGGCCTCGCCCAGCGCGCCGCCGAAGATCCGGAAGTCATGGGCGTAGACGAAGACGGTACGGCCCTCGACCGTGCCCCAGCCGGTGATGACGCCGTCGGTGTAGGGCTTCTTGGCCTCCAGGCCGAAACCGACCGCGCGGTGCCGGCGCAGCTGCTCGACCTCCTGGAAGGAGTCCGGGTCCAGGAGCAGCTCGATGCGCTCCCGGGCCGTGAGCTTGCCCTTGGCACGCTGCGCCTCGGTCGCCTTCTCGCTGGGCCCCGCCACGGCCGCCGCACGGATCTCGTGCAGCTCGGCGACCCGCCCGCGTGCGTCCGTCGGCTCGCCGGTGGGCTCACCCGTCGTCTCTTCCAAAACGGTCATGTAGCGACCTTACGAAGGACACCAAGGATTACGAGACGTCGACTCCGTACAGTCTCCGACCCGTTTTCCTGGAACCACTGAACAGAACCAGAACGACATGCAGGCGTTCCGACTGCTCAGAGGGCTGTGGCGTTGTAGGGGTGCCACAAAGGCGGGGCCTGAGACGCGCCTCACATTCATGGCCGGCCCATACCACCCCTGGAGTGACAGGGCCCCCGGACGGCGGTCCCCCACCCCCTCCGGCTCCACTCTCTTCCGAGCCTAACCGCATCCTCGCCACACCCTCCCGCCGTGTCGCGAGTCGGCGCGGACGGCATTACGGTGCGTGATGAGCGCGACACGCGAACGGATGATGTTGAAGGTTGTACGGAATAGGGCTACGGTAGGCGCCGTTGAGTTCGTTGAACGTTAAACATCAACGGTCCGCGCCTTCGGCATTCACCGCTCCCAGGCCGCGACCCGTCCCCCTCAAGGAGCACGTCATGGGTATCTTCGGCCGCAAGAACGACGACACCGCCACCGCCGCCACCGCCGAGACGGCCGCACTGACCGGCGACTACACGATCGACCCGGCGCACACCACGCTCGGCTTCGTGGCCCGCCACGCGATGGTCACCAACGTCAAGGGCAACTTCCGGCAGTTCGAGGGCTCGCTGCACCTGGACGGCTCGGACCCGGCGAAGTCCACCGCCTCCCTCGACATCACGATGGACAGCATCACCACGGGCAGCCCGGACCGTGACGGTCACCTGAAGTCCGCGGACTTCTTCAAGACGGACGAGTTCCCGACGATGACCTTCCGCTCCACCAAGGCGGAGGCCCTCGGCGGCGACGACTACCGCATCACCGGCGACCTGACGATCCTCGGTGTCACCCGGCCGGTCACCATCGACCTGGAGTTCAACGGCGCCGCCAAGGACCCGTTCGGCAACGAGCGCGTCGGCTTCGAGGGCAAGGCCGAGATCAAGCGCTCCGACTGGGGCGTGACCTGGAACGCGGCGCTGGAGACCGGCGGCGTCCTGGTCTCCGACAAGATCAAGCTGAACTTCGACATCTCCGCGATCAAGAACGCGTGAGCCCGCGGCGACGGACCGCCGACCCCGATCACGCCCGCCGAGCGCCCGCCCTCCACTCCCCTGAGGGCGGGCGCTCGGCCGTGCCCGCATGTCCCGCGTGTGCCCTAGTAGCCGATGGTCGGGTACCAGCCGCCTCGCCCTCGCGGGGTCAGGTCGAGCAGGTGCCAGACGGGTGTCAGCAGGTCGATGCCGCGCTCCTGGATGTCGGCGGCCATGCGCGGATGCGCGGAGTAGGTGTGCCGGACCGTGCCGTCGCCGTCGCGGGTGAAGACGGAGACCGTGGAGTCCTGCGCGCCCTCCTCGTCCTCGCTGCCCAGGTCGTACTTGAACGTGCTGTCACCACAGCTGAGCAGCCGCAGCCGGTGCCAGCCGCGGTCGCGGGCGTACCGGCGGAGGGCGGGCGGATCGGCGGCCGCGGCGACGACGAAGTCCGCGTTCCGGGCCACGTGGTGGGCGATGCCGTCGTAGCCGTCGATCCACATCGTGCACATCGGGCAGGGGCTGCTCTGCAGCTTGCCGTACATGAAGTGGTAGACGATCACCGGTCGTTCGGGCCCGGAGAACAGCTCGCTCAACGCGACCTCGCGCACCGGGGTGTCACCGGCGCCGAGATCGCCGGGCCCTTCGAGGAAGACGTAGTCGTCGACGGCCGGTCCCTGCGGCAGCGCCCGCCGCAGCGCCGCGACCTCCTCCCGGCGCCGCATCAGCTCGACCTCGGCCAGCCGCAGCTCCTCGCGGGCACCGAGATACGCCCCTGACTCCCCGGCCAGCCTGGTCTGCCGCACCATCGCGTCCTCCTGGGGTGGGGTCCCCCGTGGCCGTTCTTCGAGTCTAGGACGGCGTCCTCGATCGCTCCCCTTGTGGGGCCGCAACGACTTTCGGTGGGCCACGATCCACGGGAATGTGATGGAGCCGGGTCGCCCGCCGACTCAGCTCGTGCGCCGGGCCTGGCGCACCTCGGGGTGTGCGTCGCCGGCGACGGCGATGAAGCGTTCGAGTTCGCCGGGGATGTCGGGGCCGGTGGGCTGGTAGACGATTTCGGTGATGCCGTCCTGGGCGTAGGTGCTGAGCTGGTCACGGATGCGGTCGGGGGTTCCGGTGACGGTGGTGGAGGTGACTGCCTGCCAGCTTCCGGCGTTCCAGGCGGCGTTGTCGGCCGCGTTGAGGTCGGTGAGGTGCTGATCGTGTACGGCGAGGTGGCGCTCGCCGATGGGGTGTGCGGTGATGACGTCGAGCCAGGCTTGTCCGCCGGGCAGGGAAGTGGGGTCGCCGCCGAATTCGTAGGCGGCGTGGTAGGCGAGCGCGTTGCCGGGGCCGGCGGCGGCACGGACGCGGGAGGAGTCGAGTGGTTCGTCCTCGCTCAGGACGGTGCCGTGGATGCCCAGGGCGGACCAGGTGAATTCGTGGGCGTGGGCGGTTTCGCCATTGACGGTGAAGAGGCCGTCGGCGATCTCGTGGGTGACGGCGAGACCTTTGGGGCCGAGAGCGGACACCAGCACCGGGATGTCGACAGGGCGCCGCGGTGCGTTCGTACCGGGATGCATCATGCGGATGGGGGCGCCGTCCCATTGCACGGTGTCACCGCGCAGCAGGCCCCGCACTGTTCGGACGTACCTGCTGAGGTAGGACCAGGTGGCCGGGGGTGCTCCGAGGGCGCGCGTGCCGTTGAACCCGGTGCCGAAGGCGAGGGCCACCCGGCCGGGTGCGACGGCGGCGAGTGTGGCGGCACCGGAGGCGTTGACCATCGGATGGCGCAGTGTCGGGACGAGGACGCCGGGCGCGAGACCGATGCGGTGGGTGCGTTCGGCGGCCAGCGCCAGCATCGCCCAGACGTCGGGGCTTTGGGCGGGAGTGTCGTGGAGCCAGGCGCGGTGGTAGCCCAGCTGCTCGGCGACGGCGATGTGTTCGGGCGAGTGCAGGGATGTGGCGAACTGGCAGGAGATGTCCATTGGTCGGGCTCCTGGGGCAGAAGGAGGACGGATACGCCGTCGCGGCATCAGATCTGCGCTCTGCCGCCGTCAACGAACAGTTCGATTCCCGTGACGAAGCTGGAGTCGTCCGAGGCCAGGAAAAGTGCCGCCTTGGCGACTTCGTCGGGCTCGCCCAGCCGGCCCATGGGAATGGTGGACGTGATCTGCGCGATGGCGTCGTGAGCTCGTGTCGCCGCAAGCAGCGGTGTTTCGATCGGGCCGGGGCTGAGCACGTTGGACCGGATGCCGCGATGTTGCAGCTCTACCGTCCATCCTCGGACGAAATTCCGGATGGCGGCCTTGCTCGCTCCGTAGACCCAGAACGCGGGCGTTCCCTTTACGCTCGCGACGGAGCCCGTGAGAATGATGGAGGCACCGTCATTCAATAGCGGCAGGGCCTTTTGTACCGTAAAGAGCGCCCCCTTCACGTTGACGTTGAAAATTTTGTCGTAAATTTCTTCCGTGACGTCTTCCAGTGAAACGAGCTCGCCCAGGCCGGCATTGGCGAAAACGATATCGATTCGCCCCTTCGCCTCGACGCTCGCGTAGAGGCGGTCGAGGTCGGCCGGCTCTGTGACGTCTCCCTGCACACCGGACACGTTGCCCCCGATGGCCTTCACGGCTTCATCGAGTTCTTTCTGACGGCGTCCCGTGATGAAGACATAGGCACCTTCTTCGACGAAGAGCCTTGCGGTGGCCAGCCCGATCCCCGTCGTGCCGCCGGTGACGACCGCTACTTTTCCCTGCAACTTACCCATGGTCACTGCTCCCGATACTGGAAAATATGACTACCCCAACGGTAGGGGTGCGCTCCGGATTTCGTGGACATCTCCGTTCGCCAAGGGTGCCCGGATAAACCGCCGAAGTGCCGGACGTCAGGCCGCCTGTGTGCGGCGGCCCGGTCAGCTGCCGGGCGGAAACCGGCCGTGGAGCACGACTTGCTCTTTTCGGGTTTCGTCATGCCGGCCTCCACGAGGCACCCGATGGGCTCCACGGCCCGCATCACAATGTCGATCGACATCGTTTTTACGCCCACCGCGCGGCGATGTCAATGACGATCGACATTGAGATCTTCGGTCCGGCTCGCTACAGTCCTCCGAAGAGCAGGGATTGGGAGGAGACAGTGGGCGTCTCGAAGCAGCAGGCGGCAGCGAACCGAGAGGCGATCATCGCCGCCGCGGACGGTCTGTTCCGTGAGCGCGGCGTCGATGCCGTCGGCCTCGTCGAGCTGATGGGCGCGGCCGGAATGACGCGCGGCGGCTTCTACAACCACTTCGCCTCGAAGGACGCGCTCGTCGACGCGGTCGTCACCAAGGCGATGGCGGACGGGTTCGGCAACCTCGACGAAGCCGTCACGGCATCCCAGGCCCGCGGCGGCGACCCGCTCGGGGAACGGATCGACTGGTACCTGTCGCCTGAACACCGTGCCGACGTCGAGCACGGCTGCCCCAACACGGGCTTCGCCGGCGACGCCCGCCGACTGGAGCCGGCCGCCCGCGCGCAGTACGCGAAGGGCCTGGCGGCCAATCTCGACCGTTTCACACAGATCGTCCAAGCGCCCGGACTCGACGAAGGCGAGCGGCGAGCGCGCGCCATCGCACTGTTCAGCGAGATGGCCGGGGCCCTGCTTCTGTCACGCGCCGTCGCTGATGCCGACCCCGCCCTCGCAGACGAAATCCTCGACAGCGCGCGCACCGACCTGCGCGGCCGCACCAGTACTCCGTAAGACGACCACAGGGGTTTTCTCGCGGTGTTTCATCCGCGAATGTGCGATGGATGCGCGATGCGGACGTCAGGAATCCGTCGGCGTTTCCACCGCCGTCCACGTTTCGCGACTCAAGTGACCGCCCTCCTGCGGGGTACCGGCAGCAGCCACCACGCCGAGGCCACCGAGAGGATCGCGCCCACCGCGATGGCCGCCAGGCGGGTCGGCAGCAGGGATTCCGCGTCCTGGCCGAAGTAGCCGAGGAGCAGGGAGAGGGCCGTCGTCATGCCGGCTGCCCAGTACGCGTAGTTGAGGGGGCGCAACCACAGGGCGACGGTCAGGACGGCGAACATCAGGGCCACGGAGGCGTGGCCCGTGACGTCCGCCGCCGCCACCGCCGTCGCCAGGAGCGTCCCCACGCATGCTCCGGCCAGGCGTTCGACCCCCTTGCGCAGGACGTCGGTTCGGCCCCGGTTGCCGCTCGCCGCGACGTACGCGGTCAGGACGGCCCACGGCCAGTGGTCGTCGAAGAGGACATGGCCCAGCACGAAGGCGGTCGCGATGGCCGCCGCCATCTGGAGGGCCATGCGGGTGCTGGGGCGCGGGTGCAGGCGGGAGCGGCGTGCGGGCGGGTCGGGGGTCGGGGCCGCGTGCCAGGGACCGAAGCGGTCACCGAGCGCCTGCACCAGCCAGACCGAGCAGCACGCCAGCACCCCGATCAGCGCCGACCAGCCCCAGGTCACCAGGCCGCTTTGCGCCTGTGCCGGCAGCGCGGGACCGGGGACCACCAGCAGGGCCACCAGGGGGAGGGCGATCAGCGTGCCCGCCCTGGTGCCGACCGGACCGTACCGGCGGATCCAGATGGCCAGCGCCATCCCGGCCGTGTAGACGGCCGCGCCCGCCGCGTAGTGCGAGGCGAGCAGTCGGCCGACGAAGATCGAGGCGGCCACGGTCACGGGCAGCACTACCAGTGACGTCAGCCGCCGGCGGGTGTCGGCCGTGCGCTGGGTCGCGGCGAGGGTCAGGGTGAGGGCGACCGCGAGGACCAGCACGTCGGTGTGCAGCCCGGCGGCCCCCTCCAGCGCCAGCGCGGCTCCCCAGCAGAGCAGCACGGCCGTCATCGTCAGCCCGGCTTCGTACGCGTTGCGTATGAGTTTGGCGGTCACAGGGCCGAGAATACGGGCCTCTAAGGGCCTGCATCCATAGCAGGTGGTAAGTAATCGCGTACGATCTAAGCCATGGACCACCTCTCCGAAGCCGCCCGTATCCGTCGTGCTGTCCTCCGGTTCAACCGTCGGCTGCGGCAGGAGCGCGGGGACGGGAGCCTCAGCGCCAATCAGCTGACGGTGCTCGGGCATCTGTACCGGCACGGGCCGTCCACGCCCGGCGAGGTGGCGGCCGCCGAGCGGCAGCGGCCGCAGTCACTGACCCGGGTCTTCGCGGAGCTGGAGGCTGAGCGGCTGATCGGGCGGGCGCCGGACCCGTCCGACCGTCGGCAGTCCGTGCTGAGCCTGACCGAGGCGGGGCGTCGGGCGCTGGCGGCCGACATGGACCAGCGGGACGCCTGGCTGGCCGGGGCCCTCGGGTCGGTCGGCGAGACCGAGCGCGGGGTGCTGCTGCTCGCCGCCGCCGTGATGGAGCGGCTGGGCGACCTGGGGTAGCCCTCGTGGGTCAGAAACCGCCGCCGAAGTCGCCGCTGTCGCCGCCCCCGCCGCCGAAGTCCCCGCCGCCGCCGAAGTCGCCGAAGTCCCCGGGGTCGAAGTCGGCGCCCGACAGGTCGCCGCCCTGGTAGCCGCCGGTGTCGAAGTCGCCGTAGCCGGTGCCGTAGTCGGCCGCGTAGGCCGGGGCGGACATCCAGCCGCCCAGGGCCGTGCCGATGAGCAGGCCGGGCAGGAGGCCGCCGCCGAAGTAGCCGCCCGCCCAGGGGCCGTAGGCCGGGCCCGCGTCCCAGTAGGGGCGGCGGCCGTGGTCGGTGTCGACCTCGCGGATCGCCGGGTCGCGGCCGTCGGCCAGCCGGGTGGCGTCCGCCGCGCAGACCGGGACCTCGCGGGGCGAGCCGCCGGCCGGGGTCCAGGTGGCGTCCGTGACCGAGGGGCCGTGCCGGGGGTCGAAGAAGCACGGCGGCCGGCGCTCCGGGAGCGGGCGGCCCTCGCGGCGGGCGGCGAGCTGCGCCAGCGAGAAACGGCCGTCCTCCAGGGCCTGGGTGACCGCCCGCACGTCCTCCGGTCTGCGGGCGTCGGCCATGTACTGCTTCGCCTGGTCGTAGGCGTTCAGCGCGCGCTCGTAGTCCGCGCGCATGGCGTCGTCGGCGCGGGGCTCGGCCGGGTGGAAGTCGAGCCGGTCCAGTTCCTCGCCGAAGGCGGTGATGTCCTCGTCCACGACCACCCGGAGCCGGTCCAGGGCGGCCCGCTGCTCCTCCTGGTGGCGTCGGCGGTTGCGGCGGACCAGGGCGTAGGCGCCCGCCCCGCCGGCCACGATCACCGCGCCGATCGCGATCAGCGCCGTACTGGAGACGCCGGAGCCGTCCGCGCTGCCGCCGCCCCAGGTGGAAGGCGCCTTGCCGCCGAGGTTGGTCAGGGCGCGGTTCGTGAAGTCGGTCAGCTGGGTGTTCGCGGTCTCCCCCTGGACGCTGGTGACCAGGTTCTGCACGGCCGTCCGGGGCAGCACCGAGGAGTCGGCGCGGGCGTCGAAGCGGTCGCCGAGCCGGACGGCGTACAGGCCGGTGATGCCGGTGGCGGTGCGCAGGTCCGTGAAGAGGTCCTGGGTGGGGTAGCCGGCCGGCAGGACCGCGATGAACAGGGGTTTGTTCGCGTCCTTGATCTGCCGGGCCAGCGTGTCGGCCTCGGCCGTGGAGAGCTGGGCGGCGGCCGCCGGGTCGACGTACACCGGGCTCTTGCGCAGGGCGTCGGCGATCGTCGAGACACCGGTGGCCGCCGTGGCCTGCGGAGCGAACGCCGTGAGGGCGATCACCAGCAGGGCCAGCAGCAGGCCTGGGAGGCTTCGGGTCCGGGTCCGCAGCACGGCCTTCATGTTCCGCAATTTACCCGAAACCCCCCATAACCTGTCATTTCTTATGCTGCTTTGTATGCCTCCGTCAGCTTCTCCACCGCCGCCGCGTACCTGCCGGTCAGCAGCAGGTGGTCGGCGTCGGCGAAGGGCTTCGAGACGGCTGCCGTGATCGACTGTCCGATCTCAGCCTGCACCAGCAGTCGCGCCTTGGTGACCAGTTTCCGGCCGGCCGAGGCGGCGCCCGTCCGTTCCGCGGCCTTCGCGGCGGCGCCGAGCGCCCGCAGGGTGGCCTCGCCGCCCTTCGACGGCTTGGCCAGGGTCGTCAGACCCCAGCCGTACGGGTACTGCGGGTCGTACGAGGCGTCGCCCACGTTGATCGGCAGCTGGGCCTCGGACTTCGGCCAGGTGACCGGGAGCTGGCCGGTGAAGGCCTTCTTCCCGTAGAGCACGTCGGCCACGCCGTCGCCCTCGGTGCCCGGCAGCCAGGACGCCACCAGGGCGTCGATCTCGCCGAGCCGGTCACCGATCAGCTGCGGGCGCCCGGAGACGATCAGCACCGCGCACTTCATGGCCGCGCACACCTTGTCCACGGCGGCCTGGTCGGCCGGGGTCAGCGCCAGGTCGTTGCCGTTACCGACGTCTCCGACGCCCTCGGCGTACGGGGTCTCGCCGACGACGACCACACCCACGTCGTAGCCGCTGGTCGGCGCCGAGGCATCCTTGGAGTAGGTGACGTCTCCCCCGGCGTTCTTCATGCCCTGGAGGATGGTGGTGCCCGTGGTGTGGGTGCCGGAGGCGCCCTGCCAGGTGATGGTCCAGCCGCCGGTCTGGTTGCCGAGGTCGTCGGCGTTGGACCCGGCGACGTACACCTTCTGCGACTTCTTCAGGGGCAGGACCCCGCTGTCGTTCTTCAGCAGCACCTGCGACTCGGCGGCCGCCTGGCGGGCCACCGCCCGGTGCTTGGCGGAGCCGATCTTCGAGGCGCCGGAGGTGTCGGCGTACGGGTGCTCGAAGAGGCCCAGCCTGAACTTCTGGGTGAGGATGCGGGAGACCGCGTCGTCGATCCGCTGCTCGCTGACCCGGCCGGCGTTCACCTCGTCGGTCAGGGTCTTGGTGAAGTCCTGGTAGCTGTAGGGGACCATCATCATGTCGACGCCGGCGTTGACCGCCGTGCTGACGTGGGCCGCGTAGTCGCCGGGGAGCTGGTCGATGGCGTTCCAGTCGCTGATCACGAAGCCGTCGAAGCCCATCCGGCCCTTCAGCACGCCGTTGATCATGTCGGCGCGGGCGTGCATCTTCACCGGCCCCTGGCCGTCGCCGAGGATGTCGAGCGAGGAGTACGAGGGCATGACCGTACCGATGCCCCGGTCGACCGCGGTCTGGTACGGCGCCAGGTGGATCGCCTCCAACTGCTGCCGGGTGACCTTGGTGACGCCCTGGTCGATGGTGTACGACCCGGTCGTGGAGGAGCCGTACTCGGTGCCGCCGTCGCCGACGAAGTGCTTGGCGGTGGCCAGGACCTTGTCGTCGTCCTTGAGGTCACGTCCGTCGGCCCGGCCCTGGAGGCCCTGGATCACGGTCTCCATGGACTTCACCAGGGCGGGGTCCTCGCCGAAGGACTCGTAGGAGCGGCCCCAGCGCTCGTCGCGGCTGACGCAGAGGCAGGGGGCGAAGTCCCAGGGGATGCCGGTCGCGCGGACCTCGGCGGCCGTCACCGCGCCGGCGTCCTCGGCGAGCCCGGGGTCGCGGGTCGCGCCGATGCCGATGTTGTGCGGCATGATCGTGGCGCCGGCCAGGTTGTTGTGGCCGTGCACCGCGTCCACACCGTAGATCAGCGGGATCTGGAACCGCGTCGCCTGCGCCCGGAGCTGGAAGCCGTCGATCATCTTCGCCCAGGCCTCGGCGGTGTTGGGCGTGGGAGTGGAGCCGCCGCCGGAGAGCAGCGAGCCGAGGTCGTAGGCGGCGACGTCACCGCCGTTGCCCACGGCACCGCGCTCGGCCTGGGTCATCTGGCCGGCCTTCTCCGCCAGGGACATCCGGGAGAGCAGGTCGGCGACCCGCTTCTTCACGGGCAACCTGCTGTCCAGGTACGGCAGTCCGTGCGCGTCGATGACGACCTGCGGGGTCTCGGCGGGGGCCTTGGCACCGGTGACGGCGAGCTTCAGCGGGATGGTCTCGGCCGACTCGCCGGACCGGTCCTTCAGCGTGCGCACCTTGATGGTCTGGGTGGCCCCGGAGACCGTGCCGGCCGGGAAGGTGAGGGTGCCGGAGACCGGGGTGTAGTCCTTGCCGGCGGCCGCGGTGCCGGTCGTGGCCGTCTCGTAGGCGACGGTCACGGGCTCGTCGAGCGGGGCGGAGCCGGTGGCGCCCACGGAGACCCGCACGGAGGCGGTGCGGCCCTCCTGGACGGGGTAGACGGCCGCGTCCGTGGTGACGGAGGCGCGCAGGGACTGGTCGGCCTTGCCGTACAACTCGACGTCGTCCATGGCGAACTGGCCCTTGAGCCCGACGGGGAGGGTGAGCGCGTAGCCCCACATCTGGGTCAGGCCGAGGATGTGGTCGATACCGCCGACGGGCTGGTAGTCCGTGCGGTAGACGAAGTCACCGAAGGGGATCTCGATCTGCTTCCAGCCGGAGAAGTCGTCGGTGAAGGACGTCGTCCACAGCTCGGAGACCTCGCCGTTGGCGCCGCCGTCCTTGATCTCGAAAGCGATCTTCTTGCCGTTGTCCTGGCCGTCCCACCAGAAGCGGATGCCCTTGTGGGCGGACCAGTCGTGGGCGGGCTCGGTGGCGGCGAAGTCGTGGGTGAAGCCGCCGTAACCGCTGATGTCGTACGTCCCGGAGAGCACCTTGGCGCCCTCGGGGGCGTCCGCCCGGTCGGCGAACTGGAGGGCGGGCGGGTCGTCGCTGTCCCCGCCCCAGGTGAAGATGCCCTCGGCGGGCTGGGCGGCGAAGGGGACCTCGCCCTCGAAGCGGTCGACGGGGGTCGGTGCGGGGTCGTCGGCGGCGCGGGCCGCGGACAGGGGCATCAGGGCTGCGAGTAGGGCGGTGGAGACGAGCAGGGCGGTTCTTGGCATGGACCTTCCCTCGACTCTCTGGTTCACTCAGGGCTCTCACAGTTCACTCATGGCTTAGATCACGACGTGAGTTAACTAACGGCTCGCACACCCGTCAAGACGTCCCGTCAGGAAGGGCGATGTGTCCATGAGATCCACCCCCCACACGGTCCGGCTGTTCTTGGCCGGACTGCTCACCGTGGCCGGCCTCAGCGCGGTCGTGCCGTCCGCGCACGCGGCCGGTGAGCAGGTCACCGCATACCTCACCACCACCGACGACTCCGGCGGGCGCCATGTCACCCGCGGGCTCCAGGCGCAGACGCCGTTCGCCTTCCAGTCCGGGAGCGGCGGCAGCGGCGAGAACATCACGGTCGACGAGAACACCCGCTACCAGACCTTCACCGGCGGCGGCGCGTCCTTCACCGACACCGCGGCCTGGCTGATGAACAGCAGCGGCGCACTGTCCCAGGCCACCCGGGACGCCACCATGAAGAAGCTGTTCTCCCCCACCGACGGGATCGGACTGTCGTTCCTGCGCAATCCGATGGGCGCCTCCGACCTGGCACGTTACGGGTACACGTACGACGACGTCCCCGCCGGGCAGACCGACCCGAACCTCAACAGCTTCTCCATCTCCCACGACCTCGCGGACGTCGTGCCGCTCACCAAGCAGGCGCTCCAGCTGAACCCCTCTCTGACTGTCATGGCCTCGCCATGGACGGCACCGGCCTGGATGAAGGACAGCGGCTCGCTCAACGGGGGCTGGCTCAAGTCGGAGGACTACGCCGCCTACGCCGCGTACTTCGTGAAGTACCTCCAGGCCTACCAGGCACAGGGCGTGAAGGTCTCCTACGTCACCCCGCAGAACGAGCCCACCTGCTGTTCCGGCTACCCGTCGATGAGCTGGAACGCGTCCGGACTGCAGTACTTCCTCAAGAACGACCTGCTGCCGCAGCTCCAGTCGGCCGGCCTGTCCACCAAGGTCCTCGCGCACGACTGGAACTGGGACGTATACGACTCCTACGCGGCCGCGAGCGTCGACGACGCGGCGATCCGCAACCACCCCAACTTCGGCGGGATCGCCTGGCACGGCTACGGCGGCGACATCAACAAGCAGACCACCGTGCACAACCAGTACCCCACGCTGGACGCCTTCGGCACCGAGCACTCCGGCGGTACCTGGATCGCCAACCAGCAGCGCGAGGACATGAACAACATCATCGATTACACCCGCAACTGGGCGAAGTCGGTGACCAAGTGGTCGCTGGCCGTGGACCAGAACATGGGCCCGCACAACGGCGGTTGCGGCACCTGCACCGGGCTGGTCACCGTGCACAACGGGGACGGGGCGAGCGGGACCGTCGACTACACCGTCGAGTACTACACGATGGGGCACCTGACCAAGTTCGTCCGGCCCGGCGCGCAGCGGATCGCCTCCACCGCGTCCACCGCCGTGCCGAACGTGGCCTGGCGCAACCCGGACGGCTCCAAGGCACTGATCGCCTACAACGACTCGTCCGCCGCCAAGACCCTCACCATCAACTGGGGCTCCCAGCACGCCACTTACTCACTGCCCGGCAAGACCTCGGCGACCTTCACCTGGTCCGGCACCCAGTCGGGCGGCGGCAGCCAGACCGGCGCCCTCGTCGGGCTCGCGAGCAAGTGCCTGGACGTGGCGGGCGGTTCGACCACGAACGGTACGGCCGTGCAGCTCTACGACTGCAACGGCAGCACCGCCCAGCAGTGGACCGTGCAGTCCGACGGCTCGGTCCGCGCCCTCGGCAAGTGCCTCGACGTGACCTCGGCCGCCACGGCGGACGGGGCGAAGGTCCAGTTGTACGACTGCAACGGCACCGGGGCACAGCAGTGGTCGTACAACGCCTCGACAGGTGACGTGGTGAACGCGGCGGCCAACAAGTGCCTGGACGTCACGGGCAACTCGTCGGCGAACGGGACACGGGCCCAGATCTGGACGTGCACGGGCGCCGCGAACCAGAAGTGGCACCTGCAGTAAGGCGGTACCGCACAACGAGCCGGGGGCTGTGAGCCCAGCCCCCGGCTTCGCCGCCGCTACTCCGCCGGCTCCACGCCCGCCCGCAGCAGGCCGTAGGTGTACGCGTCCTCCAGGGCCTGCCAGGAAGCGGCGATCACGTTCTCCCCGACGCCGACCGTGGACCATTCGCCGCTGCCGTCGGACGTGGAGATCAGCACGCGGGTGATGGACTCGGTGCCGTGCTTGCCCTCCAGGATGCGGACCTTGTAGTCGACCAGGTCGAGCTTGGCCAGCTGGGGGTAGATCTTTTCGAGGGCGACGCGCAGGGCGCGGTCGAGGGCGTTGACCGGGCCGTTGCCCTCCGCCGTGGCGACGATCCGCTCGCTCTTGGCCCAGAGCTTGACCGTGGCCTCGTTGGCGTGGGTGCCGTCGGGGCGGTCCTCGACGATGGCCCGCCAGGACTCGACACGGAAGTAGCTGCGCCGCTTGCCCTCCACCTCGGCGCGCAGGAGGAGTTCGAAGGAGGCGTCGGCGGCCTCGAAGGTGTAGCCCTTGAGTTCGTACTCCTTCACCCGCTCCACCACCCGGCCGACCAGTTCGCGGTCGCCGCCGAGGTCGATGCCGAGTTCCTTGCCCTTGAGCTCGACGGAGGCACGGCCCGCCATGTCGGAGACGAGCATGCGCATGGTGTTGCCGACCAGCTCGGGGTCGATGTGCTGGTAGAGGTCCGGGTCGACCTTGATCGCGGAGGCGTGCAGGCCGGCCTTGTGGGCGAAGGCCGAGACACCGACGTAGGGCTGGTGGGTGGAAGGGGTGAGGTTGACGACCTCGGCGATGGCGTGGGAGATCCTCGTCATCTCGCGGAGGCGGCCGTCCGGCAGTACCTGCTTGCCGTACTTGAGTTCCAGGGCGGCCACCACCGGGAAGAGGTTGGCGTTGCCGACGCGCTCGCCGTAGCCGTTGGCCGTGCACTGGACGTGGGTGGCGCCGGCGTCGACGGCGGCCAGGGTGTTGGCGACCGCGCAGCCGGTGTCGTCCTGGGCGTGGATGCCGATCCGGGCGCCGGTGTCGGCGAGGACGGTGGAGACCACGGCGTTGACCTGGGCGGGGAGCATGCCGCCGTTGGTGTCGCAGAGGATGACCACGTCGGCGCCGGCCTCCGAGGCGGCCCGGACGACCGCCTTCGCGTACTCGGGGTTGGCGCGGTAGCCGTCGAAGAAGTGCTCGCAGTCGACGAAGACCCGGCGGCCCTGGTCCTTCAGGAAGGACACCGTGTCGCGGACCATCTCCAGGTTCTCGTCGAGGGTGGTGCGCAGCGCCAGTTCGACATGGCGGTCGTGGGACTTGGCGACCAGCGTGATCACCGGGGCGCCTGACTCCAGCAGCGCCTTGACCTGCGGGTCGTCCGCCGCCTTGGCACCGGCCCGGCGGGTGGCGCCGAAGGCGACCAGCTGGGCGTGCTTGAAGTCGATCTCCTGCCGGGCGCGGGCGAAGAACTCGGTGTCCCGGGGGTTGGCGCCCGGCCAGCCCCCCTCGATGAAGCCCACGCCGAAGTCGTCCAGGTGCCGTGCGATGGCCAGCTTGTCCGCGACGGTGAGGTTGATGCCCTCGCGCTGCGCACCGTCGCGCAGCGTGGTGTCGAAGACGTGGAACGAGTCGTCCAGCTCGTTGGTTGCCGTCTCGGTCATGGTCACTAGGCTCCTGATGTCGAATCTCGGTCGTACCGGAATGACCGGCTCCACCGTCCCTCCATGGTCCCTCGCGCTGGCCTTCCGGCTGAAGGTGGGCCGGAAAACGAAAAAACCCCTCGCGGGTGCGAGAGGTCTGCGCGCGGGTCGAGGACGACGATGGCCACCCGTACCTGGTCGTACGTGATGGTCACTGCGGACCGGCGCGCCTGCTGCCAATAATCATGGCGAACGAGAGCACGGGGGAAGTCTGGCACAACCCGCCCCCGGCTCACCGACCGTCTCAGGATGCGGTCGTCACGGTGGATGGGTCCTGAGACCTCATCCGTGCCAGATCCAGGTCCTTCGTCTCCCGCATGGTGACGTACACCACAAGCGATACGGCGGCGCAGCCCGCCACGTACCAGTAGAAGCCGGACTCGATCCCGGCGTTCTTGAACCACAGGGCGACGTACTCCGCCGTCCCGCCGAACAGCGCGTTGGCGAGGGCGTAGGGCAGGGCCACACCCAGGGCGCGGACGGCGGTCGGGAAGAGCTCGGCCTTCACACAGGCGTTGATCGAGGTGTAGCCGGTGACCACGACGAGGGCGAGGAGGGAGAGACCGAGGGCGGGCCAGTAACCGTTCGCGTGTTTGAGGAGGGTCAGGACCGGCACGGTGAGGACGGTCGAGCCGACCGCGAAGGTGATCAGCAGCGGGCGGCGGCCGATGCGGTCGGAGAGGGCGCCGGCGAGCGGCTGGAGGCAGGCGAAGACGGTGAGCGCGGTGAAGGAGACCAGGGTCGCGGTCTCCTTGGACAGACCGGCGGAGTTGGAGAGGTACTTCGTGAGGTACGTCGTGTACGTGTAGTAGGCGACCGTGCCGCCCATGGTCAGCGCGATGACCAGGAACGCCTCCCGGCGGTGCTGCCACAGGGCGCGCAGGGTGCCGCGCTCGGCGGTGTCCGAGGTGTCCTCCGCGTAGACCTCGGTCTCCAGCATGGTCCGGCGCAGGTAGAAGACCACGGCGGCACCGAGGGCGCCGACGACGAACGGGATGCGCCAGCCGTAGTCGTGCAGCGCGGTGTCGGAGAGGGTGTGCTGGAGGACGATCAGCAGGCCGAGGCCGGCGATCTGACCGGCGGTCATCGACACGTACTGGAAGCTGGAGGCGAAGCCGCGCCGGCGCGGGTCGGAGGCCTCGGTGAGGTAGGTGGCGCTGGCCGCGTACTCGCCGCCCACCGACAGGCCCTGCAGCAGGCGGGCGAGGAGCAGTACGAAGGCTCCGCCGTAGCCGGCCACGTCGTAGGTGGGGGCGACGGCGATGAGGAGCGCGGACACCGACATCAGGGTGACGGTGAGGGTCAGGGCGGCCTTGCGGCCTTTTCGGTCACCGACCCGGCCGAGCAGCCAGCCGCCCACCGGGCGCATGAAGAACCCGACGGCGAAGATACCGGCGGTGTTCATCAGCTGCGCGGTGGGGTCTCCGCTCGGGAAGAACGCCCCGGCGAAGTAGGTGGCGAAGCTCGCGTACACGAACCAGTCGAACCACTCGACCATGTTGCCCGCCGAACCGACCCAGATCTTCTTCCAGTGTTGTCGTCCCATGGGCCGTTCCTGCCCGGCGGGGGAACATGGGATTCCTTTACTGCAAATGCCCGACGAGAACGTCCTGTTCGTTACCGGTGTGCCCGTGCGGGTCACGCGTCCGCGAGGAGGTCCGCTTCCAGGAACTCGCGTACATGGCCGAGAACCTGGGCCCGGTCCGTGCCGCGCAGGCCGATCGCCACGTGGATGGAGAAGCCGTCGAGCAGGGACCGCAGGCGCGCGGCGAAGCGGTCGGGGTCGACTGGCCGGAACTCGCCCCTCGAGACGCCCTCCGCGAGCAGCGCCACCAGGTCGCGGTGCCAGGCGCCCTCGATGGCGGCCTGGCGGTCGCGGGCGGCCTCGTCGGCGTTCTGCGAGCGGTTCCAGACCTCCAGCCAGAGCGTCCAGTGCGGGTCGCGGTGGCCGACGGGGACGTACAGGTCGACATAGGCGTCGAGGCGCTCGCGGGCGGTGCCGCGGCGGGTGAGCAGCCGACCGCGCTCGGCGCCCAGCCGGCCCTCGCTCCACTCCAGGGTCTGCAGGAGCAGTTCGTCCTTGGAGCGGAAGTAGTAGAGGAGATGGCCGCTGCTCATGCCGACCTCGTGGCCGAGCGCGGCCATGGTGAGTTTCTCCAGGCCGCGGTCGGCGATCATGTCCATGGCGGCGGCGAGCACGTCCTCGCGGGGCGGGGCCTGTCTGCGCCCACCGGCCATGTGCTGCTCCTCGTAGTACTAGATCTTCGGCTGCTGCTGGGTGACGCAGTGGATGCCGCCACCGCCGGAGAAGATCGTACGGGCGTCCACCAGTGTCACCGTCCGCTCGGGGAAGAGACGGCGGAAGATCCCGGCGGCCGTCTCGTCACGCGGGTCGTCGAAACCGCAGAGCACGACCCCGCCGTTGCAGAGGTAGTGGTTGATGTAGGAGTAGTCGGCCCAGTGGCCGTCGGCCTCCAGGGCGGTCGGGGCCGGGACCTCGACGACCTCCAGCGTGCGGCCGCGCGCATCCTTCTGGGACCTGAGCAGGCCGATGACCTCCTTGGTCACCTCGTGGTCGGGGTGGGCCGGGTCCGGCTGGTGGTGGGCGACGACCACGCCCGGGCGGGCGAAGGCGGCGACGATGTCGACGTGCCCGAGGGTGCCGAAGCCGTGGGGAGGGTAGTCGCCGGTGAGGCCGCGGGGCAGCCAGACGGCCTTGCGGGTGCCGAGCATCCCGTGGATCTCCGCCTCGACCTCCGCACGGCTCCAGCCGGGGTTGCGCTCGGGCCCGAGCTGCACGGTCTCGGTCAGCAGGACGGTCCCCTCGCCGTCGACGTGGATCGCACCGCCCTCGTTGACCAGCTTCGAGGCGTACGTCTTCGCACCCGCGAGGTCCGAGACATGCCCGGCGATCTTGGCGTCGTGCTCCCAGCGGGCCCAGTGCTGGGCACCCCAGCCGTTGAACGTCCAGTCCACGGCGGCCAGTTCACGCCCGTTGGTGAGGAAGGTGGGTCCGATGTCCCGCATCCAGGCGTCGTCCAGTTCACGCTCGACGGTGTCGACGCCCGGGCCGAGCAGCGTCTGGGCGGCCGCCGACTGACCGGGGCCGCAGACCATCGTCACCGGCTCGAAGCGCAGGATCGCGCGGGCCACCGAGGCCCAGGCCGTCCGGGAGGCGCGGAGGTCGTCCGGGTCCTCGAAGGTGGGGTTGGGGCCCGGCCACGCCATCCAGGTGCGCTCGTGCGGGGTCCACTCCGCGGGCATCCGGAAGCCGTCGGAGGCGGGAGTGCTCAGGTGGGGGTCCATACGGGGCTCCATGCGGGGGTCCTTCACGGGCGGTGGCGTTCAGAGGAAGTAGAGGCGGTTGAGGGAGACGGAGTCGGCGGGCTCCGAGCGCAGCGGCTCGCCGTCGAGGGTGACCAGGCCGGTGCGCTGGTCCACGTCGACCGCTCCGGTACGGGAGTTGAGCCGCAGGTCGGCGGGGCCGATGGAGCGGGTGCCGCGGACCGCGACCCGGCGGCGCCGGGTCGGCATCGTGTCGTTGCCCTGGTCGAGCGCGGCCTGGGCGACGAAGGCCACCGAGATGTCGGCGGGGGTCGCCCCGTGGGCCCCGAACTGCGGTCCGAGGACCAGGGGTTCGCAGGTGTCGGTGGCCGCGTTCGGGTCGCCGGTCACGCCGTACGCCGGGAAGCCGGACTTGAGGACGAGCTGCGGCTTGGCCCCGAAGTACTCGGGCGACCACAGCACGATGTCGGCCAGCTTGCCGACCTCGATGGAGCCGACCTCGTGCGCGAGCCCGTGGGCGATCGCCGGGTTGATGGTCAGCTTGGCCATGTACCGCAGCACACGCTCGTTGTCGTGGCCGTCGTGCGGGGCGCCGAGCTCGGCCTTCATCTTGCCGGCCATGGCGAAGGTACGGCGGACGGTCTCCCCGGCCCGGCCCATGCCCTGCGCGTCGGACGAGGTGATGCCGATCGCGCCCAGGTCGTGCAGCACGTCCTCGGCACCCATCGTCCCGGCGCGGATGCGGTCCCGGGCCATGGCCGCGTCGCCGGGCAGGTCGGTCTTCAGGTCGTGGACGGAGACGATCATCCCGTAGTGCTCGGCGACCGCGTCCCGGCCGAAGGGCAGGGTGGGGTTGGTGGAGGAGCCGATGACGTTGGGGACGCCGGCCATCTTCAGGACGTTCGGTACGTGTCCGCCGCCGCAGCCCTCGATGTGGAAGGCGTGGATGGTGCGGCCCTCCAGCACCCGGAGGGTGTCCTCGACCGACAGGCACTCGTTCAGTCCGTCGCTGTGCAGGGCGACCTGGACGTCGTGCTCCTCGGCGACCCGCAGGGCGGTGTCCAGCGCCCGGGTGTGGGCGCCCATGTCCTCGTGCACCTTGAAGCCGCAGGCGCCGCCCTGGGCGAGGGCCTCGATCAGGGGCGCCGGGTGCGAGGACGATCCCCGTCCGAGGAAGCCGATGTTGACCGGCCAGGCGTCGAAGGCGTTGAACGCGTGCTTGAGCGCCCAGGGCGAGTTCACGCCGACGCCCCACACCGGCCCGAACTCCTGCCCGATGATCGTGGTGACGCCGGAGGCCAGTGAGGCCTCCATGATGCGCGGCGACAGCAGATGGACGTGGGTGTCGACGGCCCCGGCGGTGGCGATCAGCCCCTCGCCGGAGACGATCGAGGTGCCGGTGCCGACCACGACGTCGACGCCGTCCAGGGTGTCGGGGTTCCCGGCCCGTCCGATCGCGCAGATCCGCCCCTCGCGGATACCGATGGACACCTTCCGGATGCCCTGCACGGCGTCGATCACGACGACGTTGCTGATGACGACGTCACAGGTGTCGCGGACGGCGGCGGCCTTCAGGTGCAGCCCGTCCCGGGCGGTCTTGCCGAAGCCGGCCAGGAACTCGTCGCCGTAGCGCTGGGAGTCGTCCTCGACGCGGATCACCAGCCCCGAGTCCCCGAGGCGGACCCGGTCGCCGGCCCGGGGGCCGTGGGTGGCCGCGTACTCGTACGGCGTGAGGCGGCGGGCCTCGGCCGGGTGGCCTCCGGGACGGCTCATCGGTCTGCCTCCTCGTCGTGAATGCCCAGGTAGCCGCAGGCGGCCGCGCGGCGCAGCGCCTCCGCACGGGCGCCGGGCGCGTCCAGCGGCCCGTCGACCAGCCCGGCGAAGCCGATGGCGACCCGGGCGCCGCCGATCGGCACCAGGCCGACCTCCAGCGACTCCCCCGGCCCGAAGCGGACGGAGGACCCGGCGGGCACGGCGAGCCGCAGGCCGTAGGCGGTGGCGCGGTCGAAGTCGAGGCGGGGGTTGGCCTCGAAGAAGTGGAAGTGGGAGGTGACGGAGACGGGGACGGTCGCCGTGTTGGTCACGGTCAGCCGGACGACCGCCGCCGGGTCGGTGTGCTCGGGCCCCGGCAGCAGCGCGCCCGGCCCCTCGTCGCCCAGGCCGCCGCCCCCGATCGGGTCGGTGACCACCGCGAGCCGCGAGCCGTCGTCGAAGACGGCCTCGACGTGCACCTCGGTGACGACGTCGGCGACGCCGGGCAGCACGTCGGCCGGGCCGAGGACCGAGCGGGCCGCCTCGACGGCCTCGGCGAGCCGCCTGCCGTCCCGGGCCGCCTCGCAGACGGTGTCCGCGATCAGCGCGGTGGCCTCCGGCACGTTGAGCCTGAGGCCCCGGGCGCGGCGGGCGCGGGCCAGCTCGGCGGCTCCGAAGAGCAGCAGCCGGTCACGTTCCGTGGGGGTCAGTCGCACGTCCCGGTACCTCCTTCGCTTCGCACACTTAGAGCACCACTCTAAATGCCGCATTACGAGAAGGGAACCATTGACATCAACAGCCTGGTCACCCACATTGAACGTCGCTCTAACTCTCAGCCATACGTCTCAGGTGGCCGTCGAAGGGGACCAGCCATGCCGATAGAACAGCGCGGAGTCGACACCATCCCGGACGAGGAACGCACCAGCGGGCCCAAGGACCTGGTCTCGATCCTGCTCGGCTCCAACCTCTGCCTCGGCGTGATCATCTTCGGCTGGCTGCCGCCGTCCTTCGGGCTGGGCTGGTGGGCGTCGGTGAGCGCGATCGTGGCGGGCACGGTGGTCGGCACGGTGTTCACGGCCCCGCTGGCCCTGGTCTCGCTGCGCACCGGCACCAACCTCTCCACCTCCTCCGGCGCGCAGTTCGGGGTGCGCGGGCGGCTGGTCGGCTCGGTGGTGGGCCTGCTGCTGGCCCTCGGCTACACGGCGCTGACCGTGTGGATCGGCGGCGACGTGATGGTGGGCGTGCTGAACCGGCTGTTCGGGCTGCCGGCGGACGGGGTGTCGTACGCCGTGGTCTACGGGGTGCTCGCGGCGGCGACGGTGGCGGGCGCGGTCTACGGCTACCGCGTCCTGCTCGCCATGTCCCGGGTGCTCGCCGTCGGCATGACCGCCCTGCTGCTCCTCGGGATCCTCGCGTACGCCCCGCACTTCACGACCTCTCCCCTGCCGGACGCGGGCGGCTATCTGCTGGGCGGCTTCTGGCCGACCTGGTGTCTGGCGGCGGTCGCGGCGGGACTGTCCGGACCGGTCGCCTTCATCACCCTCCTCGGTGACTACACGCGCTACATCTCCCCCGCCCGCCACTCCTCCCGCCGGGTCCTGCACGCGACCTGGCTGGGCCTGATCCTGGGCCTGCTGGTGCCGCAGCTGTTCGGCACCTTCACCGCGTACGCGGCGCGGTCGGCGGCGGACTACGCGGGCCCGCTGGTGTCGGCCTCGCCCGCCTGGTACCTGGTCCCGCTCCTGCTCTCCGCCTCCGCGGGCTCGGTCGGCAACGCGGGCCTGATGCTGTACTCGATGGGTCTGGACCTGGACGCGATCCTGCCCCGCGCCTCCCGCGCCCGCGCCACCTACACGGTCGCTATCGTCGCCACGGCCTGCGTCTTCGTCGGCCACTACGCCTGGAACGCGCAGTCCGCGATGACGTCCTTCGTGCTCCTGCTGACGGCGATCGGCACCCCCTGGGCGGTCATCACCCTCATCGGCTTCCGCCGCTGCCGCGGGGTCTACGACGCGGACGCCCTCCAGGTCTTCAACCGCCGCTCGCACGGCGGGATCTACTGGTACCGGGCCGGCTGGAACCTCCGGGCCACGGTCTCCTGGACCCTGGGCGCCGGAGTCGGCCTGCTGGCGGTCTCACTCCCGTCGTACGAGGGACCGCTGCTGTCCCTGACGGGCGGGGTGGACTGCAGCTTCCTGCTGTCCGGCCTGGTGGGCGGCGCGGTCTATCTGGCGCTCTCGCCCCGCCGGCCGGTCGTGCCGGTCACCCCGGCGCCAGCCCCGGCAGGAACTCGCTCGCCCCGAACGCCGGTTTGAGGTCGGTGAACCAGGTGGCGCCCTCGTCGTAGGCGGCGAAGAACGGCCGGTCCACCAGGGCGGGGTCGCGGGCCTGGATCAGGTGCAGGACGAAGACCTTCTCGCCGGCCACCTCGGCGACCCCGTCCACGCAGACCTTGCCGGGCATCGCCGACATCACCGGGCCGCGGACCGTGCGGGCGAGGCCGGAGACGCGGGCGTAGGCGTCCCGGAAGACCGCGTGGCCGCGGGCCAGGGGGACGCCGAAGTAGCCCTGGGGGCCGGTGTCGCGCTCCACGAACTGGTAGTACGGCACCGCGCCCAGCGTGGTCGTCTCCTCCCACAGCTCGGCCCAGGCCTGTGCGCTGTCGTTGATCCCGGCCACCAGCGGCCCCTGGCAGCGGATCACGGCACCGGTGTCACGGACCCGGCGCATGGCCTCCCGCACGACGGGCGGACGCAGCTCCTGCGGATGCGTGAAGTGGGCCATCAGCGCGAGGTGCCGGCCGCTCGCCACCACCCGCTCGAAGAGGCGGAGCAGGTCGTCGGCGTCGCGGTCGGTGGTGAAGCGGTACGGCCAGAAGGCGAGCGACTTGGTGCCGATGCGCACCGAACGGATCGTGTCGGTCTCCAGAAGGGGTTCCACGTAGCGGCGCAGTACCTCCGTGCTCATGACCAGCGGGTCGCCGCCCGTGATCAGGGCGCCGCTCACCTCGGGGTGGGCGCGCAGATAGCCGGTCGTGGCCGCGATGTCGTCGGTGGCGATGCGCAGGTCGGCCTCGCCGACGAACTGCGGCCAGCGGAAGCAGTAGGTGCAGTAGGCGTGGCAGGTCTGGCCCTGACGCGGGAAGACCAGCACGGTCTCCGGGTACTTGTGCTGGAGGCCGGTGAGGCGGCGGCCCTCGTGCACGGGGACGTTGGCGTCGAGCTGGCCCGAGGGGTGCGGGTTGAGCCGCATCCGGATCTCGTGGGCGGCACGCTGGACCTCGGCCCGGGGCGCCTGACGGGCCAGCAGGCCGGCCATCCGGCGGACGTCGGGTCCGGGCAGCATCCCGGACTGCGGGAAGGTCAGCCGGAAGACCGGGTCCTCGGGCACCGCCGACCAGTCGATCAGCTCGTCGACGACATAGGCGTTGGTGCGGAACGGCAGGACCGAGGAGACCGCCCGCAGCGCCAGCCGCTGATCGTCCGTCAGGGAGACCCGCCGCAGCAGACCGTCCAGGTCGCGGGGCGTGAAGGCGCGGAAACGGGGGTGGTGCGCTGAACACATGTGTGGCGGGGCCCTCTATTCCGTGACCAGGACCGTGGACGGCCGCAACTCCACGAAGGCGGCCGCGTGCGCATCGTACTTCTCCCCGAAGTGGTGGATGAGCCGCCGGTGCAGCTCGCTCTCGTCGTCCACGACGATCACCTCGTGCGCCCCGGCCCCGGTCAGCGCCTCGCTGTACGCGCTGAGTTGGTCCAGCCGGCGGCGGGCCAGATAGGTCACGAGGTCGGGCGCGGCGACGTACAGGCGGTCGTCGAGGAAGACGAAGCGGCAGTCGAACTCCCGTCGCCCGTCGGTGGCGTCGACGAGGGTGACGGGGAGCCGGGTGAACCGTTCCATCGGTTTGCCCTGCTGCCACAGTTCGTCGAAGCGCTGCTCCACGAAGGTGCCGAGCGGGGAGCGGACCGCCACCTCCAGCTGGACGCCCTCGCCGGAGAGCCGGCCGACGGTGAGGAAGGAGACCAGACAGCGCTCGTCCCAGCGGTAGAGGGTGACACCGGGGGAGGTCGAGCACAGCCGTACCTCCAGCAGCTGCCGGGAGGTGTCGTCCAGGCGCCGTGCGAAGGCTTCCAGGGTGCGCAGGTTGCGCATGATGTCGCGGCGGATGTCGGCGCTCTGCTCGCCCAGTTCGCGGCCGCGCAGGATGACGGCGAGGGAGTCGGGGTCAAGGAGCAGGATCTGCACGCGGGCGCCGGTCGCGGTGGCGGATCTGACGCCGCGGAAGAGACGCTCGGAGAACTGCGGACCGAACAGGTTGGAGAAGGTGTCGAGCACCTTCACGTTGGACGTCGAGCCGTACACCTGGGCGGCGAACCACTCGTAGTCGAGCCGGGTGTGCTCGCGGACGCGGCCCTCCTGGGCCCGGGATATCAGCGGGCCGATGACGAAGACGGTGACGACCACGCCGACGATGTCGGTGCCGAGGTTGAGGGCGAGGTTCTGCCCGTAGTTGTCCATCGTCGAGGCCCGCCACAGCAGCACGGCCGCGACGGCGGTGAGCAGTCCGAGCACGGTGAGGCTCTGCGGTCGGCGCGGTGTCCGTAAGGTCCGCATCAGCCAGCGCAGCCGTGGCATCGGCGACCGTCCGCTCACGCGTGCTCCCTCCCCCGTATGGACTGAGGAGATACCCGTACGGGGGAGGCGGTACGCGTCGCACGGACGAGCGGGGATCGATCAGCCGAGCTGGTGCATCCAGCCGTGCTTGTCGACCGCCTTGCCGCGCTGGATGTCGAGAAGCGCCTCGCGGAGCTTCATGGTCACCTCGCCCGGCTCGCCGTCCGACTGCCGCCACTCGGCGCCGCTGCGCTTGACCGTGCCGACCGGGGTGATCACGGCCGCCGTGCCGCAGGCGAAGACCTCGGTGAGGGTGCCGTTCTCCGAGTCGCGCTGCCACTGCTCGATGGAGACCCGGGCCTCCTCGGACTCGTAGCCGAGGTCACGGGCGACGGTGAGGAGGGAGTCACGCGTGACGCCTTCGAGGATCGAGCCGCTGAGGGTCGGCGTGACGATCTTGTCTCCGTACACGAAGTACAGGTTCATGCCGCCGAGTTCCTCGACCCACTTGTGCTCGACCGCGTCGAGGTAGCAGACCTGGTCGCAGCCCTGCGCGGCGGCCTCGGCCTGGGCGAGCAGGGAGGCCGCGTAGTTGCCGCCGGTCTTGGCGTCTCCCATGCCGCCGGGGACGGCGCGGACCCGGTCCTCGGAGGCCCAGATGGAGACCGGCTTGACCCCGCCGGGGAAGTAGGCGCCGGCCGGGGAGGCGATGACCAGGAAGAGGTACTCGTTGGCCGGCTTGACGCCCAGGCCGACCTCGGTGGCGATCATGAAGGGGCGCAGGTAGAGGGATTCCTCTCCGCCGTGGGCCGGGACCCAGTCCTTGTCCTGCTGGACGAGCAGGTCACAGGCCTCGACGAAGGTCTCCACCGGCAGCTCGGGCATGGCGAGCCGGCGGGCGGAGCGCTGGAAGCGCTTGGCGTTCTGGTCGGGGCGGAAGGTGGCGACCGAGCCGTCCGGTTGGCGGTAGGCCTTCAGGCCCTCGAAGATCTCCTGGGCGTAGTGCAGGACGTTGGTCGCCGGGTCGAGGGGGATCGGCGCGTACGGAACGAGCTGGCCGTCGTGCCAGCCACGGCCTTCGGTCCACTTGATCGTCACCATGTGGTCGGTGAAGTGGCGGCCGAATCCGGGGCTGGCCAGGATCGCCTCGCGCTCGGCGGCGGCGAGCGGGTGCGCGGAGGGCTTGAGCTCGATCGTGGGCGTCGTCATCAGTGGTAGTCCTTCACCGGTTGTAGTGATGGGCCGCGCTCACACCCGTACGGCCGGTGTCCGGTCGTGGGACGAGCTGTCCTGCCGTAGGACGGCTGTCCCGTCGTAGGACGTCCGAGCATTCCCTCATGGCGCGGCTCCGCGTTCGATTATCGCGCGGGGGCCGGGATGAACGGAATCGGGGTGAATGCGGACCCGGGGTCGATGGTGACACCCGGCGGCAGGCATGGGGAAGCCGCCGGGCGCGTGGGCGACCCGGCGGCTTCGAAGTCGATCGGCAGCGCGGCGGGTCAGCCTGCTACTCGTACGGCGAGCGCGTCGCCGATCTCCGAGGTGGAGCGGGCGGGCTTGCCCTGGCGCTCGGTGAGGTCGGCGGTGACGGCCTCCTCGATGCGGGCGGCCTCCGCCTCGTAGCCGAGGTGGCGCAGCAGCAGGGCGACGGACAGAACCGTGGCGGTGGGGTCGGCCTTGCCCTGGCCGGCGATGTCGGGCGCGGAGCCGTGGACCGGCTCGAACATCGAGGGGAACTCGCCGGACGGGTTGATGTTCCCGCTCGCGGCGACGCCGATGCCGCCGGAGACGGCCGCGGCGAGGTCGGTGATGATGTCACCGAAGAGGTTGTCGGTGACGATGACATCGAACCGGCCCGGGTCGGTCACCAGGAAGATGGTGGCCGCGTCCACGTGGAGGTAGTCCGTGGCGACCTCGGGGAACTCCGCGGCCACCTTGTTGAAGATGTTCGTCCACAGGTGCCCGGCGAAGGTCAGCACGTTGTTCTTGTGGACCAGCGTGAGCTTCTTGCGCGGGCGGGCCTGGGCGCGGGCGAAGGCGTCCCGGACGACCCGCTCGACACCGAACGCCGTGTTGACCGACACCTCGGTGGCGACCTCGTGCTCGGTGCCCTTGCGGACGGTGCCGCCGTTGCCGGTGTACGGGCCCTCGGTGCCCTCGCGGACCACGATGAAGTCGATCTGCGGCTCGCCTGCCAGCGGGGTGGCGACACCCGGGAGCAGCTTCGACGGACGCAGGTTGACGTGGTGGTCGAAGGCGAAGCGGAGCTTCAGCAGGAAGCCGCGCTCCAGGACACCGGAGGGGACGCTGGGGTCGCCGATCGCGCCCAGCAGGATGACGTCGTGCTGCTTCAGCGCGCCGAGTTCGGCGTCGGTGAGGGTCTCACCGGTGGTGTGGTAACGCTGGGCGCCGAAGTCGTACTCCTTGGTCTCCAGCTTCACGTCCTCCGGGAGGACGGCGGAGAGGACCTTGAGGCCTTCGGCCACGACTTCCTGCCCGATGCCGTCACCGGGGATCACTGCGAGATTGATGCTGCGAGACATGTCGGCACCCTACTCCTCGTCCCATGGGATGACACGATCTGTCCGCCATACGGACGCCGCGCGTCGTTCCGTCGCCCTGCGTTCACCCGTACGTGTGGCCGGTGTTGGCCTGCGCTGGGCACGTTTCCTTCCATGGACATCCCCGACTTCGGCATTCCGCCACGGCTCGCCGCCCGGATGAGCATGGCCGAGCAGTACGAGTACCTGCGCAGCCGGCTGGTGAGCCGCCGCACGCTGGTGACGGCGGGCGCGGTGGCGGGCACGACGGCGGGCAGCGGCCTGCTGGCCGGCTGCGCGAAGAAGACGGCGAGGCCGGCGCCGGCCACCTCGGCGGTCCACGGCGCGGCGGTGGTGCCGTTCGGCCGCCATCTCGCCTTCGGCGCCGACCCGAGGACGCGGATGCGGATCTCCTGGCAGGTGCCGTCCGCGGTGAAGAGGCCGTTCGTGCGGATCGGGACGCGGCCGGACGAACTGGGCACGCGGGTCGCCGCGGAGATCCGGCATCTGCACACGCCCGGGGTCCAGGGGGTGCGCCCGGTGGTCGAGCAGTACTACGTCCATGCGGCCCTGGACGGCCTCACCCCTGGGACGACGTACTACTACGGCGTCGGCCACGACGGCTGGGACCCGGCCGCCCCGGACCACCGCGCCACCATCACCCCCTTCCGAACCGCGCCCGCGAGTCCGGAGAGGTTCGTGTTCACGGCCTTCGGCGACCAGGGGGTCAGCCAGGCCGGAAAGGCGGCCGACAACGCCCTGCTGAAGCAGAACCCGGCCTTCCACCTGCACGCGGGCGACATCTGCTACGCGGACGGCAACGGCTCCGGCCGCACCTCGGACGGCTACGACGCCCGCGAGTGGGACCGGTTCCTGCGGCAGAACGACCCGGTGGCGCGGTCGGTCCCCTGGATGGTGACGACCGGCAACCACGACATGGAGGCCTGGTACTCCCCCGACGGCTACGGCGGCCAGTACGCCCGCTTCGCCCTCCCCGACAACGGCTTCGACCCGCACCGGGCGCCGGGCGTGTACTCCTTCACCTACGGCAACGTCGGCTTCGTGGCGCTGGACGCCAACGACGTGTCGTACGAGATCCCCGCCAACCTCGGCTACAGCGGCGGCCGTCAGACGAAGTGGCTGGAGAAGAAGCTGGAGGAGTTGCGGGCCGCGCCGGGCGTGGACTTCGTGGTCGTCTTCTTCCACCACTGCGCGTACTCGACGTCCGCGCACGCCTCCGACGGCGGGATCCGGGCGGCCTGGCTGCCGCTGTTCGCCAAGTACCAGGTGGACCTGGTCGTCAACGGGCACAACCACGTCTACGAGCGCACAGACGCGGTGCGGGGCGGCAGGGTCGGCCGCGCGGTCCCGGTCGGCGGCTCGACCGACCCGACGCGGGACGGGATCGTGTACGTCACGGCGGGCGGCGGCGGGCGGGACCTGTACTCGTTCCCGTCCGGGGTCAAGGACAGCTACGAGGGGCACGTCACCCGGCACGACGCGGTGCGCAGCTTCCACTGGACCGAGGGGCAGCACAACGTGGCGGAGACGGTGGAGTGGTCGCGGGTGCGGTACACCGGCTTCTCCTTCCTCAAGGTCGAGGCGGAGGCGGGTACCGCTCCGAGGCTGAGGGTGTCGGCGCTGGCGCAGAGCGGGGCGCGGATCGACCACTTCGAGATCAGGCGGGGCGGCTGACACCGGAGTACGTGCCGAAGCACGCCGCGGAGCACGGCGCGGCTGTCCCGGCCGCGCCGTACTCCGTGCGGGTGCGGCTCCCGGTCAAGGGGTGTTACACGTGTTACCGGCGCTTCCCGGGTGGGATCAGTGGCCGGTCTCGCCGCCGTTGTCACGGCGGTCGAGGGCGCGCTGGAGGGCGGCGGCGGCGTTCTTGCGCTCGGACTCGCTGGTGCGGGGCACGTGGCGGACGCGGCGGCGGACGGTCGTCTCGGCCATGGGAATCGACTCCTTCGACATACATGGAGTACGGCAAGGGGGGGGTTGCGAGACGCCGGAAGGGGCGGGGAGCGGTGCCGCAGGGGTTGCCTGCACGGGGCCCGGCTCACGACCGCCATTCGCTTGATCGAGCGAGACGTTCGGCTCCTACAAACGTAAGGGAACGACCCGCTTCTGTCTGCACAATTACTCGGACTTCCTACTATCTGAGACGGCCCACCGGGTCACACCGCCCTGAGCTGCCCCTTCGTGCGTTCGGGGGTCCCCCGGCCGAGCGAGCGCAGAATCCGGATCAGGGCCCGTACGGCGGGCGTGGCGGCCAGTTCCGGAGTCGTCGCGTAACCGACACGGCGGTACGGCCGCCGCGGACCGAGGTCGGTGACCGCCACCGCGGGCGGGGCGGCGGTGAGGGAGAGCGCGGGCATGATCGCCATGCCGAGACCGCCGGCCACCATCGAGAGCACCGCCCCGTCGTCCTCGGCGGTGACGGTCGCCGCCGGGATCCAGTCCTGGGCGGCCCACCAGTCGCGGGTGTAGGAGCCGCAGTTCTCCTTCCAGTCGACGAGCGGGAGGGAGCGCGGCGCCGGATGCCCGGCCGGGTGCACCAGGGCGTACGGCTCCTCCAGCAGCACCCCGCCGACCAGCCCGGCGGGCAGCTCCGAGGTGTCGCCGAAGGTCGCGATCCCGAGGTCGGCCCGGCCCGCGGCCACCTCGCCCGCGGTGCCGGGCCCCAACTCCCGTACGACGGCCACGGTCACCTCGACGGCCGGGTGCAGGGCGGCCAGCCGCTCCAGGGCGGGCGGCAGCAGATGCAGGGCCGCGCCGCGGAACGCGGCGACCCGCAGGGGGCCCGCGGCCTCGCCGCCGGCCGCGCCCCGCACGTCGGCCGCCATCACCTCCAGCATCCGCAGCACCCGGCGCGCATGGGCCGCCGCCCGCTCTCCGGGAGGGGTCGGCCGGGCACCGAACCGGCCGCGCTCGAACAGCACGACGCCCAGTTTCCGTTCGATGGAGCGGACGGCGTGGGAGACCGCGGACTGGGTGGCGCCGAGCCGGACGGCGGCGCTGGAGAACCCGCCCTCGTCGGCCACGGCGACGAGGATGCGCAGCTCCTGCGGGGCCAGATCGACTGCGGTCACTCCGGGTCTCCCGCCTGCAGGTATGAAGCCGTCTCATGGATCGGCGTGTTCCATGAGCCCAACCCGCTGCCCGGGCCCGGCATTCCTGCCTACGGTCCCCTGCCATGACCGAGAACGCGCTCACCGTGCACCAGACCGCCCGCCCCACCGGCTTCCCGACGGCCGCCCACTTCCGTCTCGTCGAGTCCCCGGTCCCCGAACCGGCCCCCGGTACGGCCCTGGTGGCCGGTCTCTACTGGTCGGTGGATCCGTACCACCGCGAGATGATGGACGGCGACTTCGCACTGGACGCCCCGCTGGAGGGCCGCACGCTCGGCCGGGTCGTCGCCTCCCGCGCCCCGTCCCTGCCGGAGGGGCAGCTCGTCGTGCACCGGCGGGGCTGGCGCACCCACGCGGTGGTCCGTCCCGAGGAGGTCCGGCGCATCCCCCACCACCCGGGCGTCCCGCTGTCGGCGTATCTGAGCGTGCTGGGCGGGACGGGGCTCACGGCCTACGTCGCGCTCACCCGGATCGCCCGGCTGCGCGAGGGCGAGGACCTGTTCGTCTCCGGCGCGGCCGGCGGGGTCGGCACCGCGACCGGCCGCTTCGCCCGGCTGCTCGGCGCGGGCCGCCTGACCGGCAGCACCGGAAGCCCGGAGAAGGTCGGGTACCTGACCGGACAGGTCGGTTACGACGCGGCCTTCGACTACCGCACCGCCCCGGTCGCCGATCTCCTCGCCGGGGCCGCCCCCGACGGCATCGACCTCTTCGTCGACAACGTCGGCGGCGACCACCTGGGTGCGGCGATCGGCGCGCTGCGCGAGCGGGGCCGGGTGGTACGGGTCGGCACGATCAGCCAGTACAACACCCCGGACGCGCCCGCGGTGGTGTTCGACCACGCCGGCGTGGTGGAGAGGAGCCTGCGCATCGAGGGCTTCCTGGTGCGCGACCACCAGGACGCGCAGGAGGAGCTGTACGACTTCGCCGTGCCGCATCTGCGCAGCGGTGCGCTGGTGGCGGACGAGACGGTGGTCGACGGTTTCGAGCGGATCGTGGAGGCGTTCCTGCTGATGCTGCACGGCGGCAACACCGGCAAGATCCTGGTCCGCGCCGTCTGATGCGCCGACTGATGTGAGGTCGGACGTGCCGTCTGATGCGCCGCCCGATGTGGGTCGGGCGATAGATGGGAACGGGCCGGGGAGCCTGCTCGTGGGTCAGGCTTCCCGGCCCGGGCTCGGGTGGACTGTGGGTCAGCCCATGTGCGGGTAGGAGTAGTCGGTCGGGGCGACCAGGGTCTCCTTGATCGCGCGGGTCAGCGTCCAGCGCAGCAGGTTCTGCGGGGCGCCGGCCTTGTCGTTGGTGCCGGAGGCACGGCCGCCGCCGAAGGGCTGCTGGCCGACGACGGCGCCGGTCGACTTGTCGTTGATGTAGAAGTTGCCGGCCGCGTAGCGCAGCTTCTCCATCGTGTACGCCGCCGCCGCGCGGTCGCCGGCGATGACCGAGCCGGTGAGCGCGTACTCGGAGACCGACTCCATCTGGGTCAGCATCTCGTCGTACCGGTCGTCCTCGTAGACGTGCACGGCGAGGAACGGGCCGAAGTACTCGGTGCGGAAGACCTCGTTGTCCGGGTCGGAGCACTCGACGACGGTCGGGCGGACGAAGTAGCCGACCGAGTCGTCGTAGGAGCCGCCCGCGACGATCGTGCAGGTCGGGTCCTCCTTGGCGCGGTCGATCGCGGCCTTGTTCTTGGCGAACGCGCGGTCGTCGATCACGGCGCCGACGAAGTTCGACAGGTCGGTGACGTCACCCATGGTGAGGTACTCGACCTCGGCGGCGAACTCCTCCTTGAAGCCGGAGTTCCAGATGGACGCCGGGATGTAGGCGCGGGAGGTCGCCGAGCACTTCTGGCCCTGGTACTCGAAGGCACCGCGGGTCAGGGCGGTCTTGAGCACCGCGCGGTCGGCCGACGGGTGGGCGACCACGAAGTCCTTGCCGCCGGTCTCGCCGACCAGGCGCGGGTAGGTGCGGTACTTCTCGATGTTGTTGCCGACCGTCTTCCACAGGTGCTGGAAGGTCTTGGTGGAGCCGGTGAAGTGGATGCCGGCCAGGTCGCGGTGCTCGAGGGCGACCTTGGAGACCTCGATGCCGTCACCGGTCACCAGGTTGATGACGCCCTTGGGCAGCCCGGCCTCCTCCAGCAGGCGCATCAGCAGGACGGCCGCGTGGGTCTGGGTCGGGGACGGCTTCCAGACCACCACGTTGCCCATGAGGGCGGGGGCGGTGGGCAGGTTGGCCGCGATCGCGCTGAAGTTGAACGGCGTGATCGCGTAGACGAAGCCCTCGAGCGGGCGGTGGTCCATCCGGTTCCACACGCCCGGGGAGTTGGCCGGGGGCTGCTCGGCGAGGATCTGCCGGGCGTAGTGGACGTTGAACCGCCAGAAGTCGACCAGTTCGCAGGGGCTGTCGATCTCGGCCTGCTGGGCGGTCTTGGACTGGCCGAGCATGGTGGAGGCGGCGATGGTCTCGCGCCAGGGGCCGGACAGCAGCTCGGCGGCGCGCAGGATGATGGCCGCGCGGTCGTCGAAGGACATCGCGCGCCAGGCGGGCGCGGCGGCGAGGGCCGCGTCGACGGCGTCCTTGGCGTCCTGCTGGGTGGCGTGCCGGCCGGTGCCGATGACGGCCTTGTGGTTGTGCGGCTGCACAACCTGGAACTGCTCGCCGCCGCCGAGCCGCTTCTCGCCGCCGATGGTCATCGGCAGCTCGATCGGGTTCTCGGCCAGCTCCTTGAGCTTGGTCTCCAGGCGGGCGCGCTCGGGAGAGCCGGGGGCGTAGCCGTGCACCGGCTCGTTGACGGGGGTGGGGACCTGGGTCACAGCGTCCATGAGATCCGTAACTCCTTGTACGTGAGCGGGTGTTGCCGGGCGGCGGGCGGGAGGGGTACGCCTCAGCCCTTGCTGAGCATGGAGCGGAGGAAGAAGCGCAGGTTGGCCGGCTTCTCCGCAAGACGGCGCATGAAGTAGCCGTACCAGTCGGTGCCGTAGGCGGTGTAGACGCGCATCCGGTGGCCCTCGGCGGCCAGCCGCAGGTGCTCGTCGCCGCGGATGCCGTACAGCATCTGGAACTCGTACTCGTCGGGCTTGCGCCCGGCGCGCCGGGCGAGTTCCTGGGCTATGGAGATGAGGCGGGGGTCGTGGGAGCCGACCATCGGGTACCCCTCGCCCTCCATCAGAGTCCCGAGGATCCGCACGTACGCCTTGTCGATCTCGTGCTTCTGCTGGTAGGCGACCTCGGCGGGCTCCTTGTAGGCGCCCTTGACCAGGCGGACCCGGCTGCCGGCCGCGGCCAGGCGGCGGGCGTCGGCCTCGGTGCGGAAGAGGTAGGCCTGGATGACGCAGCCGGTCTGCGGGAAGTCCTTCCGCAGCTCCTCGTGGATGGCGAACATCGAGTCGAGGGTGGTGTGGTCCTCGGCGTCGAGGGTGACGGTCGTGCCGATGGCGGCGGCGGCCTCGACGACGGGGCGGACGTTGGCGAGGGCCAGTTCATGGCCGCCGTCCAGCGCCTGGCCGAACATCGACAGCTTCACCGACATCTCGACGCGCTCGCCGAGGCCGAGCCCGCGCAGGCGGTCGACGAGCGCCAGGTAGGCGTCCCGGGCGGCGGTGGCCTGCTCCGGGGTGGTGATGTCCTCGCCGACGACATCCATGGTCAGCTCCAGGCCGCGGCCGGTGAGCTCCTCGATGATCGGGACGATGTCGTCGACCGACTCACCGGGGATGAAGCGGTCGACGACCTGCTTCGTCACCGGGGCGGCCGAGATGAGACGACGCATCCGGTCGCTGCGCGACGCGGCGAGAATCACGGGACCCAGCACGGGGCACCTCCACAACACATGCCAGAACGGCCGCGATCCGACGGTGTGGATACGGCACGGAGAACCACCGTGAAAGTTAGGGATCTCTCCGATCGTGAGCCATCGACAGCTGTCACGCATCCGTGCCACAGATCTCAGACAGATGTATGAAGGTGTCCGGGAATTGCGGGAGAATGCCCGGGTGACGTCGGAATTCAAGGGTGACTACCAGGAGCTGGTCGACGAGATCTCCGAGCTGCTGGGCGTCCCGGCGACCCTGGAGAACCGCGACTTCGAGCTGATCGCCTTCGGGGCGTACGACAGTGAGGGCGACCTCGATCCGTCGGAGCTGGACCCGGTCCGGACCCGCTCGATCCTGACCCGGCGCTCCACCGCGGCGGTCCGCACCTGGTTCGAGGGCTTCGGCATCACCCGGGCGACCGGACCGGTCCGTATCCCGCCGACGCCGGAGGCGGGGGTGTACCGGGGAAGGATCTGTCTGCCGGTACGCCATCGGGGTGTCGTCCTCGGCTATGTCTGGCTGCTGGACGACGATCCGGGTCCGACGGACGCCCAGCTGGCCGCCGCCATGGGGGTGGCGGGGCGGATCGGCGCGTTGCTCGCGGACGAGGCGCAGGCGGGGGCGGGGCTGGGCCGGGAGCTGCGGGCGGTACTGGTCGCGGAGCACGGCTGGCAGCGGGACATGGCGGTGGCCGAGTTCCGTACCGCCCTCGGTGCCCGTGCGGACGGTCCGCACACGATGGTCTGCGTCGCCCCCTGGCAGTCCGCCGACCCGGACGACGCCCCGTCCCCGCGCACGGTCCCGCACGCCACCGCGCTGTGCACGCTGCCGTGGGGGGCGACGGGCCACAGCCTGGCCGTCCTGGTCCGGCTGCGCAGCACGGACGCCGTCACCCCCGCGCTGACGGCCGCCGCGCGCCTGCTCAAGGAGGCGGAGGAGGCCCGGCCGGCCTCGGCGCGCGGGACCGGGGCGCGCACGGCCGCCGCCGTGGCCGCCGGTTTCACGGGCGTGGCGGCCCAGGGCTGCGCCGCGGGGGTGGGCGAGGCCCGCGCCGGCCTGGCCGAGCTGGGCGCGGTCTGGCAGGAGGCCGCCGCGGCCACCCGCGCCGCGCTGGCCGAGCCCCGGTTCGGGCCGGTCGCCCAGTGGGCGCAGATCGGCCCGTACCGGCTGCTGACCGCGCTGCCGCCGGAGGCCTCGCACGACCCGGCGGTGGCCGTCCTGCTGACCCCGGCCCACCGGGAACTGGCCCGCACCGCCGAGGCGTACCTGGACTGCGCGGGCCAGGCGGGCCGCACGGCCGCGGCCCTCGGCATCCACCGGCAGACCCTGTACTACCGCCTGTCCCGGGTGGAGCAGCTCACCGGCCTCGACCTGGACGACGGGGAGGACCGGCTGCTGCTGCACATGGCGCTCAAGAGGGCGCGGCTGTAGTCACCGCCCGTCTGCGGCCGTTGGCCTTCCCTGCCGCGGGTCAGCTCCGGGAGGCGGCCTCGACGATCTGGCGCAGGCCCTCGGTGAGCGCGTCACCGTCGGGCGCGGTCTTCGGGTCGAAGGTCCACTGCGAGATGAGGCCCGACATCAGGGTCATGTAGAAGCGGCCGAGGGTGTCGGCGGTCTCGTCGGAGACCTCCTCCTCCGGCACGCCCATCATCAGCGAGGTCAGCCCCCGCCCGCCCTCGCGCTGGGCGCGGGCCAGCCGGTCGCGCACTTCCGGCAGCTGGTCGCCCATCGTCACGATCTCCACGCTGAGCCGCCACATCGAGCCGGGCCCGCGCATGCTGTCGACGATGTTCGACCACACCTCGCGGAACCGCTCCAGCGAGCCGGGCGCGCCGGTGAGCCCGCCGTCGCCGCCGTCGAAGGACATCTCCTCCACCAGCGCGATGTAGGCCTGTGCGAGCAGCGCGTCCTTGGAGCCGTAGTGGTAGCCGATCGAGGCGAGGTTGGTCCCCGACTCCTTGACGATGTCGCGCGCCGTCGTCCGCGCGAACCCCTTCTCCAGCAGGCAGCGCTTTGCGCCGTCCAGCAGATCCTCACGGTGTCCCATGCGGAGCAGCCTACCCCGGGATCCATACAACCGTCCTAGACGGATGACTTATACATTCGTTCTAGACAAGCGTTTTATACGCCCGTACATTCCTTGGCATGACGAACCCGACGAGCACGACCACGAGCACACCCGAGACCAACTCCCGTGCGGGGCGCCGCGAATGGACGGCACTCGGCGTGCTGATGCTGCCGCTGCTCCTGGTCTCCATGGACGTCTCGGTCCTGTACTTCGCGCTCCCCGCGATCGGCGCCGACCTCCGCCCGAGCGGCACCCAGCAGCTGTGGATCCTGGACATCTACGGCTTCGTCCTGGCCGGTCTGCTGATGACGATGGGCGCGCTGGGCGACCGCATCGGCCGCCGGCGGCTGCTGCTGATCGGCGCCGCGGCCTTCGGCGGCGCCTCGCTGCTCGCCGCGTACGCCGACAGCGCCGGGACCCTGATCGCGGCCCGTGCGATCCTCGGCATCGGCGGCGCGACCCTGATGCCGTCCACGATGGCCCTGCTGCGCACGATGTTCACCGACCCCGGCCAGCGCGCGAAGGCGATCGGCCTGTGGTCCGGCGTGATGACCGGCGGGATCGCACTGGGCTCGGTGCTGAGCGGGGTCCTCGTGGAGCACTTCTGGTGGGGCTCGGTCTTCCTGGTCAACCTGCCCGCGATGGTGATGCTGCTGGTGCTCGGCCCGATCCTGCTCCCCGAGTCCAGGAACCCCTCCCCCGGCCGCTTCGACTGGCCGAGCGTGCCGCTGTCGATGGCCGCCGTGCTCCCGGTGATCTACGGCTTGAAGGAGATCCCCTCCGAGGGCTGGCACCCGCTGTACGTCGTCTCGATCACCGTCGGCCTGCTCTTCGCCGCGCTCTTCGTCCACCGCCAGCGCACCGGCGCCTCCCCGCTGGTCCCCCCGGCCCTGCTGAAGGGCCGTGGCTTCACCCCGGCGCTGGTCCTGACCCTCGTCGCGTCGCTCGCCATGATGGGCTCGGCGATCTTCACCACGCAGTACCTGCAGGCGGTGCTCGGCAAGAGCCCCCTGGCGGCGGCGCTGTGGAGTCTGCTGCCCTCGGTCTTCATCGGCGTCGCCGGTCCGGTCACGGCGTGGCTGGTCCAGCGGGGCGTCGACCGGGGCCACGTCGTCGCCGGCGGCTTCACGGCCATGGCGGGCGGGTTCGTCCTGCTCGCCCTCGTCGGCACCGACTCGCTGTGGCTGGTGCTGACCGGGGCCGGGGTGCTGGCCTGCGGGATGGTCGCGATCATGTCCCAGCTGACCGACCTCGCGATGACCGGCGCGCCGGTGGAACGGGCGGGCACGGCCTCCTCGTTGCTGGAAACCAGCACCGAGTTCGGCGGGGCGCTCGGCATGGCGGTGCTGGGGTCGATCGGTACGGCGGTCTACCGCCACGGGATGCCGACCACGGCCCCGGCGCAGGCCCGCGAGACGCTGGGCGGCGCGCTGGCCACGGCGGGCCGTCTGCCGGGCGACACGGGAGCGGCCCTGCTGCACACCGCACGGGAGGCGTTCACCAACGGGATGCAGGGGGCGGCGATCGCGGGCGCGGTGCTGCTGGTGGGGGCGGCGGCGGGGGCGGCGGTGACACTGCCGAGGAAGTGACCACGCAAAACGCCGGACGGGCTGGTTTCCCAGCCCGTCCGGCGTTTGACGACGAACGACTCCGACCCTCCAACCGACCGAGTCGGGTGAACGGGTGGGAAGAAAATCAGACCAGGTTCACCGAACGAGCCGAGGTCGCCCCGATCTCCGCTTCCACCTCGGCCAGCACACCGGAGGTCACCGTGTCGTCGACGGTCAGCACGGCCAGCGCCTCGCCGCCCGCGATCGACCGGGCGACCTGCATGCCGGCGATGTTGATGCCCGCCTCGCCGAGGATGCGGCCGACGGTGCCGACGACGCCCGGCCGGTCCTCGTAGCGCAGCACCAGCAGGTGGTCGGCGATCGCGAGGTCGACGTCGAAGTCGCCGACCGCGACGATCTTCTGAAGGTTCTTCGGGCCGGCCAGCGTGCCGGAGACCGAGACCTCCTCGCCGCTGCCCAGAGTGCCGCGCACGGTGACGACGTTGCGGTGGTCGGCCGACTCCGAGCTGGTGGTGAGGCGGACCTCGACACCGCGCTCCTGCGCGAACAGCGGGGCGTTCACGTAGGAGACGGTCTCGGCGACGACGTCCTCGAAGACACCCTTGAGCGCCGAGAGCTCCAGCACCTTCACGTCGTGCTGGGTGATCTCGCCGTAGACCTCGACGTCGAGGCGGACCGCGACCTCACCGGCGAGCGCGGTGAAGATCCGGCCGAGACGCTCGGCCAACGGCAGGCCCGGCTTGACGTCCTCGGCGATGACCCCGCCCTGGACGTTCACCGCGTCCGGGACCAGCTCGCCGGCGAGGGCGAGGCGGACCGACCTGGCGACCGCGATGCCCGCCTTCTCCTGGGCCTCGTCGGTGGAGGCACCGAGGTGCGGGGTGCAGACGACCTGGTCCAGCTCGAAGAGCGGGGAGTCGGTGCACGGCTCCTTCGTGTACACGTCGAGGCCGGCGCCGGCGACCCGGCCCTCCTTGAGCGCCGCGTACAGCGCCACCTCGTCGACGATGCCACCGCGCGCCGCGTTGACGATCCGCACCGACGGCTTGACCTTGCGCAGCGCCTCGTCGCCGATCAGACCGACCGTCTCGGGGGTCTTCGGCAGGTGCACGGTGATGAAGTCGGAGACTTCGAGCAGCTCGTCCAGCGACAGCACCTTGACGCCCATCTGCGCGGCCCGGGCAGGCTGGACGTAGGGGTCGTACGCCACGACCTTCATGCCGAAGGCGGACATCCGCTGGGCGACCAGGGCGCCGATGCGGCCGAGGCCGACGACACCGAGGGTCTTCTCGGCGAGCTCGACACCGGTGTACTTGCTGCGCTTCCACTCGCCGTTCTTCAGCGCCGAGTTGGCCTGCGGGATGTTGCGGGCGGTCGCGACCAGCAGACCGCAGGCCAGCTCGGCGGCGGTCACGATGTTGGAGGTCGGCGCGTTGACGACCATCACGCCGGCCTTGGTGGCGGCGGAGACGTCGACGTTGTCCAGGCCGACGCCGGCTCGTGCGACGACCTTCAGCTTCTTCGCCGCGGCGATGGCCTCGGCGTCGACCTTGGTGGCGGAGCGGATCAGGATCGCGTCCACGTCGGCGATGGCCGGGAGCAGCTCGGCTCGGTCTGCTCCGTTCGTGTGCCGGATCTCGAAGTCCGGGCCCAGCGCGTCGACGGTGGCGGGCGACAGCTCTTCAGCGATGAGTACGACAGGTTTCGAGCTCACGTGAGTCCTCACATGTCCAATGCGGACGGCCGTCCCGACGGCCGCTGGCGGTGGAGGGGCTTGCCGCGTGGAGACGCACGACGCTGTGGGCCTGACGCGTATGTAGTACGGCAGTGTAGTGGCGTGGTGGTGGTCGTCCTGCGCCTCTGCGGAAGGATCACCCGTCCGAGATTCGACGGGGTGGACAACGGGGCCGGAGCATGCCGCTCCGGCCCCGTCACCTGGGGCTCACGCCTCTTCGTTCACCCACGACATCAGCTTGCGCAGCTGCTTGCCGGTGGTCTCCAGCAGGTGCTCGGAGTCCTGCTTCTTGTACTCGTTGTACTTCTTCAGACCCCCGTGGTACTCGTCCATCCAGTTACGGGCGAAGGTGCCGTCCTGGATCTCCGCGAGGACCTGCTTCATCTCGGCCTTGGTGGCGTCGGTGATGATCCGCGGGCCGGTGACGTAGTCGCCCCACTCGGCGGTCTCGGAGACCGACCAGCGCATCTTCTCCAGGCCGCCCTCGTACATGAGGTCCACGATCAGCTTCAGCTCGTGCAGGCACTCGAAGTAGGCGATCTCCGGCTGGTAACCGGCCTCGACCAGGGTCTCGAAACCGGCCTTGACCAGGGCGGAGGTACCACCACAGAGAACGGCCTGCTCGCCGAACAGGTCGGTCTCGGTCTCCTCGGTGAAGGTCGTCTTGATGACGCCGGCGCGGGTGCCGCCGATGCCCTTCGCGTACGACAGGGCCAGCGCGAAGCCGTTGCCGGTGGCGTCCTGCTCGACGGCCACGATGCAGGGGACGCCGCGACCCTCCTCGTACTGACGGCGCACCAGGTGGCCCGGGCCCTTCGGGGCGACCATGCAGACGTCGACGCCGGCCGGGGGCTTGATGAAGCCGTAGCGGATGTTCAGGCCGTGGCCGAAGAACAGCGCGTCGCCGTCGTTCAGGTTCGGGGCGATGGACTCCTCGTAGACCTGGGCCTGGATCGGGTCCGGGACCAGGATCATGATGACGTCGGCCTCGGCGGCGGCCTCGGCCGGGGTCACCACACGCAGGCCCTGCTCCTCGGCCTTCGCCTTGGACTTGGAGCCCTCGTGCAGACCGACACGGACGTCGACACCGGAGTCGCGCAGCGACAGCGCGTGGGCGTGGCCCTGGCTGCCGTAGCCGATGACCGCGACCTTGCGGCCCTGGATGATGGACAGGTCGGCGTCGGCGTCGTAGAACAGCTCGGCCACTTTGGGTTCTCTCCTTGGTGTGCGGATGGTGCGTCCCACCGTATGACGGCGGGTTGAAGGGAAGTTTCGGGGTCTCGGCATACGGGCGGCCGACAGCCGTCGGCCGTCCGTTTCCAGCCTTACGCAGATCGGTCGAGTGCGCGCAGCGACCGGTCGGTGATCGAACGGGACCCGCGGCCGATCGCGATCGTGCCGGACTGCACCAGCTCCTTGATGCCGAACGGCTCCAGCATCTTGAGCATGGCGGTCAGCTTCTCGCTGCTGCCGGTGGCCTCGACGGTGACGGCCTCCGGGGAGACGTCGACGGTCTTGGCGCGGAACAGCTGGACGATCTCGACGATCTGGGAGCGCGTCTCGTTGTCGGCGCGCACCTTCACCAGAACGAGTTCCCGCTGAACGGCCGAACCCGGCTCCAGTTCGACGATCTTGAGCACCTCGACGAGCTTGTTGAGCTGCTTGGTGACCTGCTCCAGCGGCAGGGCTTCGACACTCACCACGATCGTGATGCGGGAGATGTCGGGATGCTCGGTGACGCCGACGGCCAGCGAGTCGATGTTGAAGCCCCGCCGGGAGAACAGCGCGGCGATCCGGGCCAGGATGCCCGGCTTGTTCTCCACCAGGACGGAGAGCGTGTGCTTGGACATGGTCTTCTACGTCTCTCTCGCTCAGTCGTCTTCGTTGTCGCCGAAGTCGGGGCGGACGTCCCGGGCGGCCATGATCTCGTCGTTGGAGGTGCCGGCGGCGACCATCGGCCACACCATCGCGTCCTCGTGGACGATGAAGTCGACGACGACCGGGCGGTCGTTGATGGAGTTGGCCTCTTCGATGACCTTGTCGAGGTCGTCCGGGGACTCGCAGCGGATCGCGTAGCAGCCCATGGCCTCCGACAGCTTCACGAAGTCGGGGACCCGGGTGCCGCGGGCGTCCGGGTTGACGTCGTCAGGACCCGAGTGCAGCACGGTGTTGGAGTACCGCTGGTTGTAGAAGAGGGTCTGCCACTGGCGGACCATCCCGAGGGCGCCGTTGTTGATGATGGCGACCTTGATCGGGATGTTGTTCAGGGCGCAGGTGGTCAGTTCCTGATTGGTCATCTGGAAGCAGCCGTCGCCGTCGATCGCCCAGACGGTCCGTCCGGGCTGTCCGGCCTTGGCGCCCATGGCGGCCGGGACGGCGTAGCCCATGGTTCCGGCGCCGCCGGAGTTCAGCCAGGTGGCGGGCTTCTCGTACTGCACGTAGTGCGCGGCCCACATCTGGTGCTGGCCGACGCCCGCCGCGAAGATCGTGCCCTCCGGAGCGAGCTGCCCGACGCGCTCGATGACCTGCTGCGGGGAGAGCGAGCCGTTGTCGGGCAGGTCATAGCCCAGCGGGTACGTCTCGCGCCAGCGGTTGAGGTCCTTCCACCAGGCGGTGTAGTCGCCCTGGTGGCCCTCGCTGTGCTCCTTCTGCACCGCCTGGATCAGGTCGGCGATGACCTCGCGGGCGTCCCCGACGATCGGCACGTCGGCGGCGCGGTTCTTGCCGATCTCCGCGGGGTCGATGTCGGCGTGGACGATCTTGGCGTGCGGGGCGAAGCTGTCCAGCTTGCCGGTGACGCGGTCGTCGAATCGGGTACCGAGGGCGACGATCAGGTCGGCCTTCTGCAGCGCGGTGACGGCGGTGACCGCACCGTGCATGCCCGGCATTCCCACGTGCAGCGGGTGGCTGTCGGGGAATGCGCCGAGCGCCATCAGGGTGGTGGTGACGGGCGCTCCGGTGAGTTCGGCGAGGACCTTCAGCTCGGCGGTGGCGCCGGCCTTGAGGACACCGCCGCCGACGTACAGGACGGGCCGCTTCGCGGAGGTGATCAGCTTGGCGCCCTCGCGGATCTGCTTGGCGTGCGGCTTGGTCACCGGGCGGTAGCCGGGCAGGTCCATGACCGGCGGCCAGGAGAAGGTGGTCTTCGCCTGGAGGGCGTCCTTGGCGATGTCGACCAGCACCGGGCCGGGACGGCCGGTGGAGGCGATGTGGAACGCCTGGGCGATGATCCGGGGGATGTCCTCGGCCTTCGTGACCAGGAAGTTGTGCTTGGTGATCGGCATGGTGATGCCGACGATGTCCGCCTCCTGGAAGGCGTCCGTGCCGATCGAGGAGGACGCGACCTGCCCGGTGATCGCCACGAGCGGCACCGAGTCCATGTGCGCGTCCGCGATCGGCGTCACCAGGTTGGTGGCACCCGGCCCCGAGGTGGCCATGCAGACGCCGACCTTCCCGGTGGCCTGCGCGTAGCCGGTGGCCGCGTGACCGGCGCCCTGCTCGTGCCGGCACAGGACGTGACGCACCCGGGTGGAGTCCATCAGCGGGTCGTAGGCCGGCAGGATCGCGCCGCCGGGGATACCGAATACCGTGTCAGCGCCGACCTCCTCGAGGGAGCGGATGAGGGACTTCGCACCCGTGACGTGCTCGACGGGCGCGGACTGCTGTCCTCCGGAACGGGGCCGCGGCTGCGGATGGTGGGCCCCCGGGGCCTGCTCGGTCATCGGCATTCTCTTCTCGATGCTGAGGGTTTTTGCGAGGTTCGTACGGATTTCTGCCGCCGTACGTCTGGTGCTGGTGCAACAAAAAACCCCTCGTGCCAAAAGGCAAGCGAGGGGAGCGCGCCGGTGTGGTCGCTGGGGTTTCCGGATCGTTCTCCGGTGGGTCCCAGCTCAGCCGACGCGCTGTCCAAGTACGAGAATTCGGGTGCGCATGGAACTGACCCTCCCTCTGACGCGCACCACGTGTCAAGTGGGTGGGACGGGAGTCTCATTATGTGAGCGAAGGGCACTGCCGCCTCCGAACCCTGCGGTCACCCCACCGGCGACCGCGGGCACACCACCGGTGTACACCCCCGCGCCCCTCTCCATGGCCCGTTCTCCTGCGGCGGCGCCCGCGAACGCCGGCTCGGCCGGTGCGTGCGGCAGCGGATAGTGGCCGGATCCGAGGGCCCGGCGCAGCCGGTACTCGTCCACCGGGCCGGAGAAGGCCATACCCATCCCGTGCGTGCACCCCATCGTGCGCAGCGCCGTGACCTGCTCGGGCAGGTCCACGCCCTCGGCCACCGACTGGAGCCCGAGATCGCCGGCGATCCGCAGCAGCCCGCTGGTGATCTTGTGCAGCCGGGGCGACTCGACGACCCCCTCGACCAGACTCCGGTCGAGCTTGAGCATGTCGACGGGGAGCTTCCGCAGGGCGGTGATCGCCGCGTAGCCGCTGCCGAAGCCGTCCAGCGCGATCCGCACCCCGTGCCGGCTGAGCGCGGTCAGGCGCCGCTCCAGTTCGTCCAGCGGAATCCTGGGGTCGGTGTCGGACAGCTCCAGGACCAGCGCCCCCGAGGGCAGCCCGTGCCGGGTCAGCAGGGCCTCCACGGAGCCGAGCGGCGAGGACCGGTCGAGCAGCCGCCGGGCACACGTCCGGACGGCGACCGGCACCACGAGCCCGTTGGCGGCCCGCTCGGCGGCCTGTTCGACCGCCTCCTGGAGGATCCAGCGGTCCAGCTCGGAGGTCTTGTCGCTGTCCTCGGCCACCCGCAGGAACTCGGCGGGCGTGAACAGCACCCCCTGGGAGGAGCGCCAGCGCGCCTGCGCGGAGACCGAGTCGATCCGGCCGCTCTCCAGGCACACCACGGGCTGGTGCAGCAGCGCGAACTCGCCGTCGTGCAGCGCCGCCCGCAGCCGGGTGGCCAGTTCCGCCTTGCGTACGACGTCCTGCTGCATCTGCGGCTTGTACAGCTCGACGCGGCCCTTGCCGGCCGACTTGGCGCGGTACATCGCCAGGTCGGCGTTGCGCAGCAACTCCCCGGCGCCGAGACCCGGTTCGGCGAAGGCGACCCCGATGGACGCGTTGACACGGACATCGTTGCCGTCAATGGCGTAGGGCTGCGAGAGGGTCGTCCTGAGGCGGTCGGCGAGCTCCAGGATGTGCCGCTCCCGGGCACTGCGGTCACGGGTGCCGTCTCCGACGATCAGCGCCGCGAACTCGTCGCCGCCCAGCCGGGAGGCGGTGTCGCCGTGACGGACCGCGTCCTGGAGCCGGCGCGCGGCCTGGACGAGGAGTTCGTCGCCGGCCTGGTGCCCGATGGTGTCGTTGACGGCCTTGAACCCGTCCAGGTCGATGAAGAGCACGGCCGTGTTCCGCAGGGCGGGGCCCCGGTCGGAGGAACGGCGGCCGGACAGGGCCTGCTGCACCCGCCGGGTGAACAGGGCGCGGTTGGGCAGGTCGGTGAGCGGGTCGTGCTCGGCGTTGTGCTGGAGCTGCGCCTGCAGCCGCACTCTCTCGGTCACGTCCCGGCTGTTGAAGATGAGGCCGCCGTGGTGCCGGTTGACGGTGGACTCGACGTTGAGCCAGCCGCCGTCGCCGGACCGGAAACGGCACTCGATACGGGTGGTGGCCTCCTCCAGGGGGCCGGTGGCGAGGAAGCGGCGCACCTCGTGCACCACGCAGCCCAGGTCCTCCGGGTGGATGAGGTTGCCCAGTTCGGAGCCGACCAGCTCCTCGGCGGGCCGTCCGTAGACCCCGGCGGCGGCCGGTGAGACGTACCGGAGGATGCCGTTGGGTGCGGCGATCATGATGACGTCGCTGGAGCCCTGCACCAGGGAGCGGAAGTGGTTCTCCTGATGCGCCAGTTCCTGGGTGAGGGTGATGTTGTCGAGCAGCATGATGCCCTGGCGGACCACGAGCGCGAGGACCACACAGCCGGCGGTGATCAGGACGACATGGTCCGGGCTGCGGCCGTTGAGCACGTTGTAGAGGATGCCCAGCGTGCACACGGCGGCGGCCAGGTACGGGGTGAGCGCGGCCAGCGAGCCGGCCAGGGGGCGCCCCGCCGGGTACCGGGTGTGCTCGCCCCCCGGGGCGGACGCCTGCCTGGGCACCGTGGCCCGTCCGCCGGGCACGTGCTCGTGGACCACGCGGGTGTGCCCCTCGGGCTCCCCCGTCTGCCGTGGCGCGGCCCAGGGGGCGTACGCCAGCAGCAGCGAGCCGGCGAACCAGCCCGCGTCCAGCAGCTGGCCGGAGCGGTAACTGCTGTGCAGCAGCGGCGAGGTGAACAGGGCGTCGCACATCACGGTCAGGGCGAGCGCGCCGATCGCGGTGTTCACCGCGGTGCGGTTGCCCGGCGAGCGCCGGAAGTGCAGCGCGAGCACCATGCTGACCAAGGCGATGTCCAGCAGCGGGTAGGCCAGCGAGAGCGCGGTGTGCGCGACGCTGGGCCCGTCGAGCCGGGCGGCCTGGGCGAGCGCGAGGCTCCACGACAGGGTGAGCAGCGAGCCGCCGATCAGCCAGGCGTCCAGCCCCAGGCAGATCCAGCCGGCCCTGGTCATCGGCCGCTTGGCCAGGACCAGCAGACCGACGATGGCGGGCGGCGCGAAGCACAGGAAGAACAGGTCGGCGTAGCTGGGGCTGGGCACGGGCCGCTGGAGCACGACCTCGTACCACCCCCAGACCGCGTTGCCCAGGGCCGCCATCGCCGAGGAGAGGGCGAACAGCAGCCACGCGGGTCGAAAGCGGACCCGCGGGGAGCGCGCGTACCAGAAGCACGACACGGCGGCGGTGCCGGCGGCCGCGGTCAGGCCGAAGTCGCCCATGAACAGGGCGATTTGGTTCGAGCCCCAGTCGAACGCGGAACCGACGGCGTATCCCGCGCAGATCAGGGCCAGGACGAGTTGGCGGACCACGCCGGTCCCGCAGCCGGTGGCCGGCGGCCGGGAGTTCGGCATTCCCGCCGGAGGCTGGGCCCGCAGCGCTCCGGGGAGGGCGGTCGGCACAGGCGTCGGCGCTGTCACCGGATGCTCCCGGTCCGCGTCGCGCCCGGGTCCCGGTGCGCTGGGTGAGCGTGCCTCTTGCGTCCGCCGTGGCTGCGGTGGTGGTGATGGCTGGTGTGGTGGCCGCGTCTGCGCGCAGCTGTGCGCCAGGGTCGCCGCCGGCGGCTCCGCCGCGTCGGATCGTTCGTCCATAGGCCGTGCATCGCCCGTCGCCCCCCTCACAAATCTGAAATGTCCATCCCCGGCGCCGAACGGTGCGCGGCGCAGCCCCTGTCGGGACGATACACCAGTCTCGTCACTCAGGGACATAGCTTCTCTACGCTCCGTGACGACCAGCGGCTATACGCGTACCCACCGCGCCCGGAAGGTCGCGGACCGTACCGGAAGCGGATTACACGCGTGTTGCTTCGATTGTCAGTTGTCGGTGGATCCCGTCGTAAGGATCACGTTTCGCAACGGCTCCCGGTTCACGAAGCGGTTCAACTGGTCGGTGACGAGCCGCTTGGCGCGCGGCAGGAAGGCCGAGGTGGGGCCGCCGACGTGAGGGCTGATCAGCACGCCGGGCGCCTGCCACAAGGGATGTCCGGCCGGCAGCGGCTCGGGATCGGTGACGTCCAGGGCGGCGGTGAGGCGGCCGCTCTCCAACTCGGCGAGGAGCGCCTTGGTGTCCACGATGGGCCCGCGCGCGATGTTCACGAGCAGTGCGCCGTCCTTCATCCGCGCGAGGAACTCCGCGTTGACCAGGCCACGCGTGGTGTCCGTGAGCGGTGTGGCGAGGATGACGACATCGGCTTCCGGAAGCAGTTGCGGCAGTTCGGTGAGCGGATGCACGGGACCGCGCGCCGAGGCGCGCCCGGAGCGCGCGACGCGCGCCACCCGCGCAACCTCGAACGGCACGAGCCGGTCCTCGATGGCCGAACCGATGGCGCCGTAACCGACGATGAGGACGCTCTTGTCGGCGAGGGCGGGGTGGAAGCCGCCCTCCCAGTGCCCCTGCTGCTGGGCCCGCACGAACCCCGGGACACCGCGCAGGGACGCCAGGGTCAGGGTGAGCGCGAGCTCGGCGGTGCTCGCCTCGTGCACCCCGCGCGCGTTGCACAGCGGCACGCCGGGGACGATGAGGGCGCGGGCCGCGATCATGTCGTCGACACCGGCTGTGAGGGTCTGGATGAGGCGCAGGTTGCGCATCTCCGGCAGCGGCCGCGCTCGCACCTGCTGCGGCCTCGTGTAGGGAACGACATACACGGCGCAGTCGGCGGGATCACCGGGAAAGTCCTGGTCCCCGTCCCAGAAGAGGTAGTTGAGCCCGTCGGGGAGCTCCTGGAACTCCTTCAGCGGGATGGGGAGCCATGCGTCTTGGGTCATGCCAGGAGGCTATGTCAGGGAGTGCGCGCGCAGAGGTTAGGTTGGGGGCTCTAGAAGGAGGTTCACGAGCTGGTGGAGCGCAGGACGATCGGCGCGGGGGCGCTCGCGGTGGGGGCCGTCGGACTCGGGTGCATGCCGATGAGCTGGGCCTACAGCGGGTCGCGGCAGCGTGGTGACGAGTCGGTGAGGGCGGTGCACCGGGCGCTGGACGTGGGTGTGACCCTGCTGGACACCGCTGACATGTACGGCCCGTTCACCAATGAGCTGCTGCTGGGGCGGGTGCTCAAGGAGCGGCGGGCCGAGGCCTTCGTGTCGACCAAGGTGGGTCTGCTGGTCGGCGACCAGCACATCGTGGCGAATGGCCGGCCCGGCTATGTGAAGCGCGCCTGCGACGCGTCCCTGCGGCGGCTGCAGACCGACGTCATCGACCTCTACCAACTGCACCGCGCCGATCCCGAGGTCCCCGTCGAGGAGACCTGGGGCGCGATGGCAGAGCTGGTGCAGGCGGGGAAGGTGCGCGCGCTGGGGCTGTGCGCCCTGGGGGCGCGCGGGGGGCGCAGGTCCGGCGCGCGGTTGCACGACGCGACCCTGCGTCAGTTGCAGCGGGTGCAGCAGGTGTTTCCGGTGAGCGCGGTACAGGCGGAGCTGTCGGTGTGGTCGCCGGAGGCGCTGGAGGCGCTGCTGCCGTGGTGCGAGGCGCGGGGTGTGGGTTTCCTGGCGGCGATGCCGCTGGGCAACGGCTTCCTCACCGGCACGCTCACGCCGGGCGAGGGCTTCGAACCGGACGACGTGCGGGCGCGGCACCCTCGCTTCACGGCGGAGATGATGGCGGCCAACCAGCCGATCGTGGCAGGGCTGCGGCGGGTCGCCCGGCGGCACGGGGAGGAGGTCACCGCGGCTCAGGTGGCGCTGGCGTGGGTGCTGTCGCGGGGGCGGCATGTGGTTCCGGTGCCGGGGACCAAGCGGGGGCGGTGGGCGGCGGAGAACGCGGGGGCGGTGGATGTGCGGCTGACCGCGGGGGATCTGGGGGAGCTGGGCGGGCTGCCTGCCGCGCAGGGCTCTTGGGACTAGCGATGCCATGGCCGTGATCGGCCGGTGGTTCACTGCCGCGCCGTTGTGGCTGGTCGCGCAGTTCCCCGCGCCCCTGACGGGGCGCTGTACTAGCGTCGGTAGGAGGAGCCGGGGGGGCCGTCTCGAAGGGACCATGATCGTGCGACGTCGTGCTGTGCCGGCCGTGTTGGCCGTGGCCGGACTCCTGCTGGTGGCGGGGTGTTCCTCAGGGGGCGGCGGTGAGGATCTGCCCGCGCCGTCCTGGGCCGGGGGGTCGTCGACGGGTTCCGACGGTTCCTCCGCGTCCGCCGGGGCGAGCGAGTCGGCCGCGCCCGCGACGGGGTCGGTGAAGGTGGTGCGCACGGTCGCCGAGGGACTGAAGTCGCCGTGGGGGCTCGCGCCGCTGCCGGACGGGTCCGGACTGCTCGTCTCCGACCGTGACGACGGGACGATCAGCAAGGTCGACCAGAAGACCGGGAGGAAGACGGAACTGGGCGCCGTCTCCGGGGTGTCCGCGGCCGGGGAGGGCGGTCTGCTGGGCATCGCGCTCTCCCCCGACTTCGCCTCGGACCACATGATCTACGCGTACTTCACCTCGGCCTCCGACAACCGCGTCGTGCGCATGCTCTGGGACCGGAGCAAACCGGCCGGGGAGCAGCTGGGCGCCCCCGACACGATCTTCAAGGGCATCCCCAAGGGGTTCATCCACAACGGCGGCCGGATCGCCTTCGGCCCGGACGGCATGCTCTACGCCGGCACCGGGGAGAGCGGGCAGCGGGGTCTCGCCCAGGACAAGGACTCCCTCGGCGGCAAGATCCTGCGGCTCACCCCGGAGGGCGACCCGGCCCCCGGCAACCCGTTCCCCGGCTCCCCGGTCTACACCTACGGCCACCGCAATGTGCAGGGCCTGGCCTGGGACGACCACCAGCGGCTGTTCGCCTCGGAGTTCGGCCAGGACACCTGGGACGAACTGAACGCCATCAAGCCCGGCGGCGACTACGGCTGGCCGGACGCGGAGGGCCGGTCCTCCGACGCCAAGTACGTGAACCCGATCGCCCAGTGGCACACCGACGACGCCTCCCCCAGCGGCATCGCCTACGTCGACGGGGTGATCTGGATGGCCGGCCTCAAGGGCGGCCGGTTGTGGCGCATCCCGCTGAAGGGCACCGTCGCGGGCGCCGAACCGCAGGCCTTCCTCAAGGGTGAGTACGGCCGGCTGCGCACGGTCGTCGCGGCGGGCGGCGACAAGGTGTGGCTGGTGACCAGCAACACCGACGGGCGTGGCCGCCCGAAGTCGGGTGACGACCGGATCCTGGAGCTTCAGGTGCGCTGACCGGCGGTGGCCGTGCGGTCCGTGTGGCCGGTGCGGTCGGCGCGTTCCGGCGGGAACAGTTCCAGGCGGTGGGCCACCGCGGCGGCCTCTCCCCTCCCGGAGACGCCGAGCTTGCCCAGGATGTTGGAGACGTGGACGCTGGCGGTCTTCGGGGAGATGAAGAGCTCCTCGGCTATCTGCCGGTTGGTACGGCCCGCCGAGACCAGCCGCAGGACGTCCCGTTCCCGGTTGGTGAGGCCGAGGCTCTCGGCGGGGTCCAGGGCCCGGCGCGGGGTGCCGGAGGTGAGGCTGAGACGGGCGCGCTGGGCGAGCAGGGCGACGGCCTCGGCGAGCGGGCGGGCGCCCAGGTGGCCGGCGACCGCCCCGGCCAGCCGGAGCAGTTCCGTCGCCCGGTCGCGTCCGTCGTCGCCGGACGCCTCTTCGAGCAGCACCTGGGCGAGGCGGCGACGGACCCGGGCGAGGTCGTAGGGCCGGTCCAGGCGCTCGAAGTCGGTGACCACGTCGGACCAGAGCGCGGCGGTGTCGGTGCCCCGGGCGCGGTGCAGTTCGGCCCGGGTCCAGCGTTCGTACGCCAGCCACAGGGGCGCACCGGTGGTGAGCTTGCGGACGGCCTCGGTGAGCCGGTCGAGGAACTCGGCGCGGCCGTCGGCCACCGCGGGCAGGGCGCGGGCGTCGGCCTCCGCGGCGGCGGCGGCCAGCAGCAGGGGCCAGCCGTAGCGCTGGGTGCCCGGCGGGAAGCCGCGGTCCAGGGCGCGGTCCAGCTCGGCGCGGGCGTCGAGGAGCCGGCCCTCCTCGGCGGCGACGCCGACGGCGATCCGGGCGACGGGCAGCAGCGCCTGTGGCATCGGGTCGTGGGTGCCGTAGTGCTCGTGGGCGACGGCGAGTTGGCGGGCGGCCTCGGCGGCATCTCCACGGGCGAGGGCGATCTTGGCGAGGCGCAGGGCGCCGGCGCCCCGGGGCTTGGCGCTGGCCGCGGAGCCGAGGGCGCCCGCCGCGGCCTCGGCGGCCTCGTCCCACTGGCCGAGCGCGTACAGCGAGTCGGAGAGGTTGCCCCAGATCCACACCTCGGAGTCCAGCAGGCCGTACCTGCGGGCGAAGACAAGGCCCTCCCGCAGGATGGGCACCGCCTCCCCGCTGCGGCCGACCGAGTCCAGTTCGGAGGGCAGGTTCACATAGGCGCGGCCCGCGACATTGGCCGCGCCCTCGCGCAGGGCGGTCTCCTTGACCTGGCGCAGTTCCGCCATCCCGTTCTCGAGGTCACCCGCGTCGACCATGAGGCAGCCCAGGGTGATGCGGGCGTTGAGCTCGATCTCCCGGGCGCCCACCATCCGCGCGTACTCCACGGCCCGTTCGGCGGCGGCGAAGGCCTCGGGGCCGGGTTCGTGGAGCATGCTCCAGTTGGCGACGTTGGCCAGCACATCGGCGTGCACCTCCGAGGGCGGCAGGCCGCGCACCAGGTCCTGGGCGGTGCCGAGTTCCTGCCAGCCGTCGCCCCGGGCCAGGTCCTGGACCAGCCGGGAGCGCTGCACCCAGAACCAGGCCGCGCGCAGGGGGTCCCCCTCGTCCTCGACCATCCGCAGCGCCCTCTTGGTGATCTTCAGGGCGCGTTCGCGTTCCCCGCAGAAGCGGCCCGCGACCGCGGCCTCCGCCATCAGGTCGAGATAGCGCAGCGGTGTGGTGGCCGGATCGCAGCCGCAGGGAGGGTAGACGTCGGTGTAGTCGACGGGGCGCAGGGCGGCTCGGATCTCCTCGGGAGCGGGGTCCCACAGCTCCATCGCCCGCTCCAGGAGCCGCAGTTGCTCGCTGTAGGCGTGCCGGCGGCGGGCCACGACGGAGGCGTGCAGGACGGCGGGCAGCGCCTTGGCCGGGTCGTGGGCCTGGTACCAGTAGCTGGCCAGGCGGGTCACGCGCGCTTCGGCCGGCACCAGCCCGGGGTCCGACTCCAGGGCCTCGGCGTAGCGCCGGTTGATCCGGGAGCGTTCGCCGGGGAGCAGGTCGTCGGCGACGGCCTCGCGGACCAGGGAGTGCCGGAAGCGGTAGCCGTCGCCGCCGGGCGTGGCGGTGAGGATGTTGGCGCCGACGGCCGCCCGCAGCGCCTCGATGAGGTCGTCCTCGGCGAGCTGGGCGACGGCGTCGAGGAGCCGGTACTCGACGGTGGAGCCGCCCTCGGCGACGATCCGGGCGACCCGCTGGGCGCTCTCGGACAGCGCCTCGACCCGCACGAGCAGCAGGTCGCGCAGGGAGTCGGTGAGCCCGGTGCAGCAGCCCTCGGCCCAGGCGACGGCGAGTTCCTCGACGAAGAAGGCGTTGCCGTCGGAACGCTCGAAGATCTCGTCGACCTGGGCGGGGTCGGGTTCGGTGGCGAGGATGCCGGCCATCTGACGGCCGACCTCCTCCCGGTTGAACCGGGCCAGTTCGATACGGCGGACGGTGCGCAGCCGGTCGAGTTCGGCGAGGAGCGGGCGCATCGGGTGGCGGCGGTGGATGTCGTCGGAGCGGTACGTGGCGAGGACGACGAGCCGCCCGGTGCGCAGGGTGCGCAGCAGATAGGAGAGGAGGTGGCGGGTGGAGGCGTCGGCCCAGTGCAGGTCCTCCAGGGCGACGACCACCGTGCGCTCGGCGGCCACCCGTTCCAGCAGCCGTGCGGTGAGTTCGAAGAGGCGGGCCATGCCCTGCTCGTCGTGGCGGCCGGCCGAGGCCTCGCCGAACTCGGGCAGCAGCCGGGCCAGTTCGTCCTCCTGCCCGGCGGCGGCCGCGGCCAGTTCGTCGGGCAGCGCGGCCCGCAGCGCGCGCAGCGCGGTGGAGAAGGGGGCGAACGGAAGCCCGTCGGCGCCGATCTCCACGCAGCCGCCGAGCGCGACGACCGCGCCCCGGCGGCAGGCGGCCGCGGCGAACTCCTCGACCAGCCGGGTCTTGCCGACCCCGGCCTCACCGCCGAGCAGCAGCGCCTGCGGCTCGGCGGCCTCGGCACGGGCCAGCGCCTCGGTCAGCGTCCCCAGCTCGTCGCTGCGGCCTACGAACACGGGACTCACGGACCTGGTTTCCACAGGCCAGAGCATCGCATGCGCCTCGGAGCGGACGGCACCGGTTTTCCACAACTCCGGTCCGCTTGTCATACGACCCGCCGGTGTGGCCGGCAGCGTGCGATCCGACAGCAGTCCCGCAGACCGGTGGCCGACCCCCGTACGGCCACCGGTCTCCGTGTTACCGGCCGCCGTGTCCTTGGCGACCGTTTCCTCGGCTGTCTTTTCCTCGGCCGCCGTGTCCTCGGCCGCCGTGTCCTTGGCGACCGTGTTCCCGGCCGCCGTTTCCTCGGCCGCCGGGCGGCGGTCGGTGCCGCCCGGCCCCCTGTTCACACCGTGCCCGGGAGCCCGCGTCGGCCGCGGCGGACGGTATGGACCTCCTCCGGCACGGCGGCCTGGCGGGCCGCCTGCTCGCGGCGCGCGGCCCGGCGGGAGCGGACGGCCTCGCGGACCAGACGGGCGTCGGCGGCCTGGCGGCGCAGTTCGGCGGCACGGACCTGGTGGAGTTCGAACTCGAACATGGTGTTTCCCCTGTGAGAGACGGTGGTTGGGCTTCGCTTCTCGCGATGCCTCCACTGTCGTCTCCCCCGGGGGTGCGCCACATCGGGAGAGTTCCGCATCTTCGGACGGCCGCCGGACCCCGGACACGCATAAGGGGCCTCAGGTCGTCCATAAGGTGCTTACGGACGTCCTAAGGCCCCTTCCGAACTGGGCCGTCTCAGCTGGTCGAGGGCAGTCCGAGGAGCGCGTCGGAGTACTTGAGGACGGCCAGCAGCAGGCCGATGACGCCGAGCGCGACACCCGCCCAGGCGACCGACTTGATCCACGGCGCCTGCGGCCTGCCGGGGACACCGAAGGCGGGCCGGGCGAGCACCACGACGCCGGTGATCAGCGCCACCAGCGCGAACGCGCCGGCCCACAGCGCGGTGGTCTGCCAGGCATCGCCGTAGACCTCCTTGACCTGCGTGGCGACGCTCGCGGACGACGAGGTCTGGAGCTGGCCGATGAGGGTCTCGCGGGCGGCGGCCACCGTACCGATCCAGCCACCCGTGAGGGAGACCAGGCCGAGCACGACGGAGACGACGGCGGCGGCGCCCTGGCCGACCCCGGACGGGCCCTCGGCCAGGTCCCCGGCAAGGTCGGCGTCGTCCTCCAGGTCCTCCGCGTCGAGGTCGGCGTCCGTGCCGTCGGCGGCCTCGGTCCCGGCGGCCGCCGCCTCCGGCTCGGCCCCGGTCCCGGACTCCGTCACGTCGTCGGCGCTCTTGGTGACGCTCACCTTCTCCTCGTCGGTCGTGGCCTCGGCGCCCGTCTCGGCACCGGTCTCGTCAGCTGTCTTGGTTCCCATGTCCGGCACCGTACGGATCCTGTCTGAGAGGCGTCTTAATGATCGTTCTGTACGGCACGCGCGCGTGCTTCACGCCATTCCGGGGCGAGGATCGACCACACCTCCAGGTCGTGCCGTAGGCCACCATAGGGGTGCGCCTGGCGGCGTACGCCATCGCGGGTCATCCCCAGCCGCCGGGCCACGTTCAGGCTGGGCTCGTTGCCCGAGGCGGCGACCCACTCGATCCGGTGGATACCGCGCCGCTCGACCGCGAAGTCGACCAGTACCCGCATCGCGCGCGTGACGAGTCCGCGCCCGGTGCCGGCCGGCTCCAGCCAGCAGCCGACCTCGCAGTTCCCCTGCTCCGCGTCGAAGTTCAGGAAGAGCACCCCGCCGACGAGCGTGCCCCCGAGCCACAGGCCGTGCAGCGAGCCGGTGTCGGCGGCGCGCAGGTCGGCGTACCGCTGGAGCATCGCCCGCGCGGAGGGCACGTCCGTCTCCCTGGAACCGAAGGAGATGAACTGTCCGATGAACTCCCGCCCGCGTTCCAGGTGGGCCAGGAACTCCTCGGCATGCCAGGGCTCCAGCGGACGCAGTTCGGCGCCGTCGTCACCCAGGGATATCGCGTACATCGTGCTTCTCCAGTTCCACCACGTCTTCGACCGGCACGTCGAGCCTCTCATGCGCGGCGCGGCACTCGGACGGCCCGATGCCGGTCCGGGGCGGCCGGCGGTCCGGTGTGCGCGGCAGCCACCGGTCCGGCCCCGGCCGGTACGTCAGTCGAACTGGTCGCCGAGAGCCATGACCATGACTCCCAGGATCATCAGCCACAGGGCTCTGCGGGTGCGGCCCCGGGCCCCGAGCACCCCGGCGGCCACACACACGGTGGAGCCCGCCGCATAGGCGGCCGGCACCAGCGCGGGCACGCCGCCGCCCAGCCTCATCAGGGAGGCGGTCAGGCCCATCACGGTCAGCAGGGCACCGGTCACGGTGGCGGTCCAGCGGGCCCGACGGGCGTCCTCGTAGGGATCCTCCTCGTCGTCCGCGGCCTCCACCTCGTCGTCTGCGGCCTCCTCCTCGTCGTCCGCGGCCTCCACCTCGGTCGTCTCGGGTTCGGTGTCGGATTCCGGGTGTCCGGTCATGGCGGGCGAGCGTAGTGCCCGCACCTGAGGAAACCTGCTGCGAACGATGTCGACAACTGCTAGCTTCCGCTGGTCAGCCTCGATCGGCCCCTCGCCGACGACCGAAGCGGGTGCATTGTTTGAAGGTCCGAATGAGCTCCTACGCATCGCCTTCCACTACGAAGATCACAAGGAGCCCGTTCACCCATGTCCGACACCAGGACCGGGGGCGACCGCCTCACTGACCGCCTGACCCACCCCCGTTACCCGCTCAGCAACACCTACGACCCCCGCTGGGTGGTCGACAACCAGATGGGCCCGCACGCCCTGTGGCTGCTGGAATGGCTGGCCCCCGCCCTCGGGCTGGACGCCCTGCGCCCCTGCGCGCGCGTGCTCGACCTCGGCTGCGGCCGGGCGATGACGTCGGTCTTCCTGGCCCGGGAGTTCCATGCCCAGGTCACCGCCGCCGACCTCTGGATCAAGGCCGACGACAACGCCCGGCGCATCGCGGAGGCCGGGTTCGCCGACCGGGTGCAGCCCGTGCACGCCGAGGCGCACGACCTGCCGTTCGCCGAGGGCGGCTTCGACGCGATCGTGAGCATCGACGCCTACCAGTACTTCGGCACTGACGACCTCTACCTCCCGACCGTCGCCCGCCTGTTGCGGCCCGGTGGCCGGATCGGTGTGGTCGTACCGGCGCTGCGGGAGGAACCCGCGGGGGTCGAGCCGCCGGAGCACCTCAGGCCCTGGTGGGAGCCCGACTACTGGTGCTTCCACTCGGCCGACTGGTGGCGCCGGCACTGGACCCGCAGCGGGGCGGTCGAGGTCGAGACCGCCGACTGGCAGCCGGACGGCTGGCGGGACTGGCTGCTGTGGTGCGAGGTGGTCGCCGAGGAGAGCCCGGAGGAGTTCCACCGCACGATGGCCCGCAAGGTCGCCGAGATGGTCCGCGCCGACGAGGGCCGTGCCCTGGGATTCGTCCGCGTGGTCGCGCGCCGCAAGTAGCCGTACGGCCCCGAAGGCATCGCCTCCGGGGCCGTACCGCGTGCTGCTACTCAGCCCTCGCTGACGCCCAGGCGCTCCAGGATCAGCTCCTTGACGCGGGCCGCGTCGGCCTGACCGCGGGTCGCCTTCATGACCGCGCCGACCAGGGCGCCGGCCGCGGCCACCTTGCCGCCGCGGATCTTGTCGGCGACGCCCGGGTTGCCGGCGATGGCCTCGTCGACCGCCGTACCGAGCGCCGAGTCGTCGGAGACGACCTTCAGACCGCGCTTGTCGACGACCTCGTCCGGGGTGCCCTCGCCCGCGAGGACGCCCTCGATGACCTGGCGGGCCAGCTTGTCGTTGAGGTCACCGGAGTTGACCAGCGCGGTGACCCGGGCGACCTGCTCCGGGGTGATCGCCAGCTCGTCCAGCGCCTTGCCCGACTCGTTGGCGCTGCGCGCCAGTTCGCCCATCCACCACTTGCGGGCGGAGGCCGCGTCGGATCCGGCGTCGATGGTGGCGACGATCAGGTCCAGCGCGGCGGCGTTGATGATCGCCTGCATCTCCACCGCGGAGATGCCCCACTCGGTGAGCAGCCGGTTGCGGCGGGCCAGCGGCATCTCCGGGAGCGCGGCGCGGATCTCCTCGACCCACGCGCGGGACGGGGCGACCGGGACCAGGTCGGGCTCCGGGAAGTACCGGTAGTCCTCGGCCTCTTCCTTCACGCGGCCCGAGGTCGTCGACCCGGTGTCCTCGTGGAAGTGCCGGGTCTCCTGGATGATCGTCCCGCCGCCGTTCAGCACGGCCGCGTGCCGCATGATCTCGAAGCGGGCCGCACGCTCCACGGACCGCAGCGAGTTCACGTTCTTCGTCTCGGAGCGGGTGCCGAACTTCTCGGTGCCGTTCGGGCGCAGCGACAGGTTCACGTCGCAGCGCATCTGGCCCATCTCCATACGGGCTTCCGAGACGCCGAGCGCCTTGATGACCTCGCGCAGCTCACGGACGTACGCCCGCGCGACCTCGGGAGCACGCTCGCCGGCGCCCTCGATCGGCTTGGTGACGATCTCGATGAGCGGGATGCCCGCGCGGTTGTAGTCGAGGAGCGAGTGCGAGGCCCCGTGGATACGGCCGGTCGCGCCGCCCACGTGGGTGGACTTGCCGGTGTCCTCCTCCATGTGGGCGCGCTCGATCTGCACGCGGAAGGTCTCGCCGTCCTCCAGCTGCACGTCGAGGTAGCCGTTGAAGGCGATCGGCTCGTCGTACTGGGAGGTCTGGAAGTTCTTCGGCATGTCCGGATAGAAGTAGTTCTTCCGGGCGAAGCGGCACCACTCGGCGATCTCGCAGTTGAGCGCGAGACCGATCTTGATGGCCGACTCGATGCCGATCGCGTTGACGACCGGGAGCGCGCCGGGCATGCCGAGGCAGGTCGGGCAGGTCTGCGAGTTGGGCTCGGCGCCCAGCTCGGTCGAACAGCCGCAGAACATCTTGGTCTTGGTGCCGAGTTCGACATGGACCTCAAGGCCCATGACGGGGTCGTACGACGCCAGCGCGTCCTCGTACGACACCAGGTCGGTCGTGGTGGTCACGGTGAAACTTCCCTCTCAGCCCAGCAGGACGTCGTCGTCGCCCAGCCGCTTCAGCTCGCGGTACAGCAGGGCGAGACCGGTGACGATCGCGACGGCGGACACGGTGGCATCGACCAGCCGGAGCGTGTCGTGCTCGGCGCGGGCCTTCTTGATCTGCTTGGCGACACCGACCGCGCCGAACACGGTGGTGGCCATCGACAGGTACGTACCGGACTTCGACTTCTTGAAGCCCTTGGCCTTGGACAGTGCGTTGCTCACAGCGACGGTGCCTCCTCAAGGAGCGGGTGCCCCCACCTTTCCACGAAGGCGGCCTCGACAGCGGCTCCGACCTTGTAAAGGCGGTCGTCCTTCAGCGCCGGCGCGATGATCTGCAGGCCCACCGGGAGGTTGTCCTCCGGGGCGAGACCGCAGGGCAGCGACATGGCCGCGTTGCCCGCCAGGTTCGTCGGGATGGTGCACAGGTCGGCCAGGTACATCGCCATCGGGTCGTCGGCGCGCTCGCCGATCGCGAAGGCGGTGGTCGGGGTCGTGGGCGACACGATCACGTCGACCTGCTCGAAGGCCTTCTCGAAGTCACGCGTGATGAGCGTGCGGACCTTCTGCGCGGAGCCGTAGTACGCGTCGTAGTACCCGCTGCTCAGCGCGTAGGTGCCGAGCATGATGCGGCGCTTGACCTCCGGGCCGAAGCCCGCCTCACGGGTGAGGGAGGTGACCTCCTCGGCGGAGTGCGTGCCGTCGTCGCCGGTCCGCAGGCCGTAGCGCAGGCCGTCGAAGCGGGCGAGGTTGGAGGAGCACTCGGAGGGCGCGATCAGGTAGTACGCGGAGAGCGCCAGGTCGAAGGACGGGCAGTCCAGTTCGACGATCTCGGCGCCCAGTTCCCTCAGCAGCTCGACGGACTCGTCGAAGCGCTGGATGACGCCGGGCTGGTAGCCCTCGCCGCGGAACTGCTTGACGACACCGACGCGCATGCCCTCGACGCTGCCGTTGCGGGCGGCCTCGACGACCGGCGGGACGGGCGCGTCGATGGAGGTGGAGTCCATCGGGTCGTGCCCGGCGATGACCTCGTGGAGCAGGGCGGCGTCCAGGACCGTACGGGCGCACGGGCCGCCCTGGTCCAGCGAGCTGGAGAACGCGACCATGCCGTACCGCGAGACCGCCCCGTACGTCGGCTTCACACCGACCGTGCCGGTGACGGAGGCCGGCTGGCGGATGGAGCCGCCGGTGTCGGTGCCGATGGCGAGCGGCGCCTGGAAGGAGGCGAGGGCGGCGGAGGAGCCGCCGCCGGAGCCGCCGGGGATCTTGGTGAGGTCCCAGGGGTTGCCGGTCGGTCCGTAGGCGCTGTTCTCGGTGGAGGACCCCATGGCGAACTCGTCCATGTTGGTCTTGCCGAGAATGACCACGTCGGCGGCCTTCAGCCGCTTGGTGAGGGTGGCGTCGTACGGCGGGATCCAGCCCTCCAGGATCTTCGAGCCGACGGTCGTCGGAACGCCCTCGGTGGTGAAGATGTCCTTGAGCGCGAGCGGGACGCCGGCGAGCGGCCCGAGCTTCTCGCCCCGGGCCTTCTTCTCGTCGACGGCACGCGCCTGGGCGAGGGCGCCCTCGCGGTCGACGTGCAGGAAGGCGTGCACCTTCTCGTCGACGGCCTCGATCCGGGCGAGATGGGCCTCGGTGACCTGGACGGCCGTGAGCTCGCCGGAGGCGATCTTCGCGGCGGTCTCGGCGGCGGTGAGCTTGATGATGTCCGTCATGACGGTCTAGTCCTCCCCCAGGATCTGCGGCACCTTGAAACGCTGCTGCTCCTGGGCCGGGGCGCCGGAGAGCGCCTGCGCGGGGGTGAGCGAGGGACGGACCTCGTCCGCGCGCATGACGTTCGTCAGCGGCAGCGGGTGGGAGGTCGGCGGTACGTCTTGGTCGGCGACCTCGCTGACGCGGGCGACCGCGCCGATGATGTCGTCGAGCTGTCCCGCGAAGTGGTCGAGTTCTTCGGGCTTCAGCTCCAGACGCGCCAGCCGGGCGAGGTGGGCGACCTCCTCGCGCGTGATGCCAGGCATGCAGCGTTCCTCTGGGGTGAGTGTGTGTGGTTTGGAGCCAATCCTATGGGGCGGGGCCCGGTGACCGTGAAACGGTTTCCCCGGGCCCCGAAACCTCGGCGGCTCACCGGCTCAGTGGCGCTGCTCCCAGGCCACGCTCTTCAGGTAGTGGTTGTCGTACAGCTCCTGTGCCTCGAGGAGGCTCTCCAGGGTGGCCTCGCCCAGCCGCAGGCGCTGGAGGTGGCGGAAGTACTCGAAGCGCTCCACGCCCGGTGTGATGACGATCAGGATGTCCGCGGTGCTGCCGGGGACGGCGGCGAAGGCGTGCGGCGCCCCGGGCGGGATGACGACCAGGTCGCCGCGTTCGGCGGTGACGACGTCGTCGCCGGAGAGCAGCTCGGCGGCGCCGTCGAGCAGGTAGAACATCTCGGCGGAGTCGCGGTGCAGATGCGGCACGGCGCCGTCGGCGCCCTCCCCCAGCGTGACGCGCACGGTGGAGAGCGCGCCGCCGGTGGCGCTGCTGTCGGCGAGCAGCCGGACCCGGGTCGGATCACCGCCGACCACCTCGGCGTCGGCCTCCCGCACGATCACGGACTCATCGAACTTCGGTACGAACAACGACATTTCCCAACCCCCTGTTGATAGACGTGTCGTTCACGCGAGTCGTTCGGGCGTGCCGTTCACACGAGGAACAGCAGCGCCGCGCTGATCAGCACAACGACGGCGGTGGCGAAGTGGATCCCGTACGCGACCGCCCTCGTCCCGCCGTGGCGCAGCACTATCACCGTGTCGAAGAGCGGCACGAGTGCCACACAGAGCATGAACCAGGCCTCGGCACGGGCGCCGGCGAACGCGAGAAGGGCGAGGCCGATGACGCCGAAGGCGCCGTCCCTGAGGCCCTTGATCGCGAGGTAGGCGGAGGCGTCGCCGTTCGGGTCGGCGGGCACGCCGTAGCCGACGGCGGACGCCTTGGGCTGGAGCAGGAACCTGGCCCCGATGAAGAGGATGAACAGGTCGAGTACGACGGCGAGCGTGTAGGCGGTGACGGTCATGACGGCCCCCTGAGTGTTTTTCTAGCATCGCTAGGTCTGACAGCGAAGCTAGCAGAGCATTGGCAGATTGACTAGCGGTGCTAGAATCACTGGCATGTCGATTCAGACGCGCCGGGAGCGCGAGCGGGCAGAGCGGGAGCAGCTGATCGTCACGGCCGCACGGGAACTCGCGGAGGCGGAGGGCTGGGACGCGGTGACGACCCGGCGGCTGGCCGCCGAGATCGAGTACAGCCAGCCGGTCCTCTACAGCCACTTCAAGGGCAAGGTCGCGATCATGGCGGCGGTGGCCGTCCAGGGCTGCGCGGACCTGGCGACGGAACTACGGGCGGCACGCACGGCGGCGAAGGACACGAGGCGGTCACTGGCGGCGGTGGCGGAGACGTACACGTCGTTCGGCTGCCGACGCCCCGCGCTGTACGACGTGATGTTCACGCACACGGTGGACCTTCCGTTCGCGACACCGGAGGCCCCGGAGGCCCTGCAGGCCGCGTTCGCGGAGCTGCTGCTGGCGGTGGAGCCGATCGCCATGGCCGGCGACGACCCCGCCCTCCTGACGGAGACGTTCTGGGCGGCCCTGCACGGCCTGGTGACCCTGATGCGCAGCGGCAGACTCCCGGAGGGCGCCCACGAAGAAAGACTGGCCCTGCTGATCGGCCACTTCACAACGCGGTAGGGGTCGAACGGACCCAGGGGCGCGGGGAACTGCGCGCTCGGCCCCCACCGACCCGCGGCCGCCGACGACCCCCCGCCCCCGTCATTCGGCGGCCGGCAGCGCGGCCCGCGGCCGCTGCCACCCCCGCGACCCCCGCGCCAACAGCCACGCCGTCGCCTCCTCCGGCGGCATCGCCGCGGCGACCAGCCAGCCCTGCACGGCGTCACACCCGAGGTCCCGCAGCCGCTCCCACGTCTCGTCGTCCTCCACGCCCTCCGCGACGACCAGCAGCCCCAGCGAATGCGCGAGGTCGACCGTGCAGCGCACGATCTCCGCGTCCTCGTTGTCCACGGCCAGCCGGGCCACGAAGGACCGGTCGATCTTCAGCTCGCTCACCGGCAGCCGCCGCAGGTGCACCAACGACGAGTAGCCCGTGCCGAAGTCGTCCAGCGACATCTTCACGCCGTGCCCGGTCAGCCCGGCGAGGGTGTCGGCGGCCCGCTGCGGGTCCTCCAGGAGCACATGCTCGGTTATCTCCAGCTGGAGCGCCCCCGCCGGGACCCCGTGCCGGGCCAGCCGCGCCGCCACCGAGCCCGCGAAGCCCGGGGTATGGACGTCACGCGGCGAGACGTTCACCGCCACCGGCACCCGCAGCCCCTGCGCCCGCCACCGGGCGACCTGGCCGAGCGCGGTCTCCAGGACGTACTCCGTCAGATGGGGCATCAGGCCCGACGACTCGGCGATCGCTATGAACTCGTCCGGCGGTACCTTGCCGCGCTCGGGGTGCACCCACCGCACCAGCGCCTCAAGACCGGCCACCTGCCCGTCGAAGCGCACCTTCGGCTGGTAGTGCAACTGCACCTCGTGGGCGTCCAGGGCGCGGCGCAGATCGCCCAGCAGCCCGAGCCGGTCCGGGGTGTTGGAGTCCCGCTTGGACTCGTACACCTCGACGCCCGTACGGTCCCGCTTCGCCTGGTACATCGCCACGTCCGCCCGGCGCAGCATCCCCTCCGCGTCCAGCGCGTGGTCCGGGAAGACGGCGACGCCCGCGCTGGCCTCCAGGACCAGGGTGAGTCCGTCGAGGTCGAGCGGGGAGGAGAGGGCCGAGACCAGGCCGCGGGCGACGCGGGTCGCGGACGTCGTGGAGTCGGCGACCGGCAGTAACACCGCGAACTCGTCGCCGCCGAGCCGGGCCGCCTCCGCACCGCGCGGCAGCGCGGCCCGCAGCCGGTCGGCTATCTGCAGCAGCAGCCGGTCACCGGCGAGATGACCGAGCGTGTCATTGACCGAACGGAACCGGTCGAGGTCGATCAGCATCAGGGCGGAGCGGGCGCCGATGCGTTCGGCGTCGTCGAGGGCGGTCCAGATCCGCTCCAGCAGCCACTGCCGGTTGGGCAGTCCGGTCAGCGGGTCGCGCAGCTGCTCCTCCGCGCGGGCCCGGGCTATCCACAGGGTGGAGTCGAGGGCGACCAGCGGGATGGAGAACAGCGGGAGCAGCAGCGGCTGGGCGACGGCGACCACGCAGATCAGCGGGGCGATGCCGAGCAGCGCGACGGCCACCAGGCCCTGGCGCATCAGGGCGGTGCGGGCGACGGTGGGCAGTCCGCCGCCGCGCGGTGCGTGCAGGTACCAGAGCAGGGCGCGGGTGACCGCGAGATAGGCCACCGCGACGAGGACGACCTCGGGGGCGGTGGCGACGCTCCAGCTCTCCGGGTTCCAGGGCGACTCGACGGTCGGCACCCGCCCGAACACGCCGAGCACCAGTGCGCCGGCGCCGATGCCGAGGATGTCCACCGCGCCGTGCAGGACGCCCTGCCGCCAGCGGTGGCGCCTGGCTATCCCGACCAGGACGACGACGGTCAGGCTGACCATGCCGGCCGGCACCCAGCCGTAGAGCAGGAGTACGGCGAGGGTGAGGGCGGCGCCGGAGCCGGTGCCGCCCCACCAGCGGGCGCGGCCGAGCAGCACCAGGTGACCGACGATGATGCCGGTCAGCACGGCCAGCGACCAGCCGACCGTGCCGGACGGGAAGAGGGCGTGGTGGTCGGTGAAGGCGCGGTAGAAGCCGGCGCCGAGGGCGAACGCGGCGGCCGCGACGACTCCGGCGGGCAGCGCGGGCCAGGACAGGTGGCGTTCGTGCTCGTGGCCGGGCAGGTCGGGATGCGGCTCGACGGCGGCCAGCGGCAGCGGGTCGCGCGCGTCCACGGAGGCGCTCAACCCCGGCATGCCGACGCGCCGGTCGCCCCGTACGGTCCACCGAGTCCCCCGCCACACGCCCGCCCGGCGGCGCAGCGTCGGCCGCGCTTTCGGGGCGGCGCTCTCGGTCGGTTCCATTCCCGTCCCTCTCACAGCCGGCGGTGCCCACGCCATGCGGTCCGTGCCCTGCCGGAGCACGGGAATGCCCCAACCGCAGCTGGGCACGGCAGGCGCACGCCTCAACAGTAGGCCGCAGAAGGCTTCCACGGGCAGCGGTCGTCTACGGTTGCCCGATTGCGCCCTGGCCACCCGTATGCATCTGGTATGCGCCGAACGGGTGGCCTTCAACCGCTACTCCTCGGTCGGAAGGGCGACTTCGGCCGCCGCGTCCGGTCCCTGCTCCAAAAGGACGACAAATCCGGCCTCGTTCAGAACCGGAACCTTCACCTGCATCGCCTTGTCGTACTTCGATCCGGGGTTGTCACCCACGACCACGAACGACGTCTTCTTCGATACCGAGCCGGTCACCTTGGCTCCGCGGCTCTGCAGGGCGTCCTTGGCGCCGTCCCGGGTGAAGTGCTCCAGGGTTCCGGTCACGACGACGGTGAGCCCTTCCAGCGGGCGCGGTCCCTTGTCCTCGCCGGTCGACTCGTCCTCCAGCGGGACTCCAGCGTTCTTCCACTTTCGGATGATCTCGCGGTGCCACTCCTCGGCGAACCACTCCTTGAGCGCCGTCGCGATGATGCCGCCGACGCCGTCGATGTTCGACAGCTCCTCCTCACTGGCCTGCTCGATGCGCTCGATGGAGCGGAACTCGCGGGCCAGCGCCTGCGCGGCGACGGGTCCGACGTGCCGGATGGACAGGCCGTTGAGGAAGCGGGCGAGCGGGCGGGTCTTCGCCTCCTCGATCTTCTGGAGCAGGGCGAGGGTGTTCTTCTTGGGCTCGCCCTTCTGGTTGGCGAAGACCGTGACGACCTTCTCCTCGCCGGTCTTGGGGTCACGCTTGGGCAGCCCGCTGTCCTGGTCCAGGACGTACGCCTTGATGGGCAGCAGCTTCTCGACGGTGAGGTCGAAGAGGTCGCCCTCGTCGGTCAGCGGCGGGTCGGCCGGCTCCAGCGGCCGGGTGAGGGCGGCCGCGGCCACCGAGCCGAAGTGCTCGATGTCCAGGCACTCGCGGCCCGCGAGATAGGAGACGCGTTCTCGCAACTGGGCGGGGCAGGCGCGGGCGTTGGGGCAGCGGAGGTCGATGTCGCCCTCCTTCATGGCCCGCAGCGGTGTCCCGCACTCGGGGCACTCGGCCGGCATCACGAACTCCCGCTCGCTGCCGTCCCGCAGGTCGACGACCGGGCCGAGGATCTCCGGGATCACGTCCCCCGCCTTGCGCAGCACCACGGTGTCGCCGATCAGCACGCCCTTGGCCTTGACGACCTCCTGGTTGTGCAGGGTCGCGAACTCCACCTCGCTGCCCGCCACCGTGACCGGCTCGACCTGCGCGTACGGCGTGACCCGGCCGGTGCGGCCGACGCCGACCTTGATGTCGATCAGCTTGGTGTTGACCTCTTCCGGCGCGTACTTGTAGGCGATCGCCCAGCGCGGCGCCCGCGCGGTGGAGCCGAGCCGGCCCTGGAGGCGGATCTCGTCGAGCTTGACGACCACGCCGTCGATCTCGTGCTCCACGGAGTGCCGGTTCTCGCCGTAGTGGGCGATGAACTCCCGCACGCCGTCCAGGTCGTCGACCACCCGGTTGTGCGGGGAGGTGGGCAGGCCCCAGGTCTTGAGCAGGTCGTAGGCGTGGGAGAGCCGGGTCATGCCCTCGAAGCCCGCCAGAGCTCCGATGCCGTGGACGACCATGTGCAGCGGGCGGGAGGCGGTGACCCGCGGGTCCTTCTGGCGCAGCGAACCGGCCGCCGCGTTGCGCGGGTTGGCGAACGGCTTGTCACCGGCCGCCACCAGCCGCTCGTTGAGCGCGGCGAACTTCTCCATCGGGAAGTAGACCTCGCCGCGGATCTCGACCAGGTCCGGCACCGTGTCGCCGTGCAGCCGGTCCGGGATCTCGGCGATCGTACGGACGTTGGGCGTGATGTCCTCGCCGGTACGGCCGTCGCCGCGGGTCGCCGCGCGGGTGAGGCGGCCGTGCTCGTAGGTGAGGTTGACGGCGAGGCCGTCGACCTTCAGTTCGCACAGGAAGTGGTACTCCTGGTCGCCCAGTTCCTTGTGGATGCGCTCGGCCCAGGCGGCGAGGTCCTCGTCGTTGAACGTGTTGTCCAGCGACAGCATCCGCTCGCGGTGCTCGACCGCGGTGAACTCCGTCTCGTACGCCCCCGCGACCTTCTGGGTCGGCGAGTCCGGGGTGCGCAGCTCGGGGTACTGGTCCTCCAGCGCCTCGAGGGACTTCAGGAGCTTGTCGAACTCCGCGTCACTGATGACCGGAGCGTCCTTCACGTAGTACCGGAAGCGGTGCTCCTCGATCTGCTCGGCGATCCGCGCGTGCTGTTCCCGTGCCTCGGCGGGTACCGCCGTCTCCGCCTGCTGCTTGTCGCCGGCCACCGTGTTCCTCCCGTTACTCTGGGTTGTCCGCGAGTGATCTCGCCGCCTGGACGCAGTGGGCGAGCGCCTGCCGGGCGTACGCGGGGGAAGCGCCCGCGAGCCCGCACGTCGGGGTGACCGTCACGGCCTCCGCGAGAAGCCCTGGTTGCAGCCCCAGCCTGCGCCACAGCGTCCTGACACCCATGACGCTACCGGCAGGGTCTGACAATGCCGTGTCCGTGCCCGGCACGACACCGACGAACAGCCGGGTACCGCTCTCCACGGCCTCGCCGATCGCGTCCTCGTCACGTTCGGTGAGGAGCGAGAAGTCGAAGGAGACGGCGGCGGCACCGGCGCGGCGCAGCAGTGCGAAGGGGACGTCGGGGGCGCAGGAGTGGACGGCCACCGGGCCGCCGGCCTGGACGCCCATGACGTCCCGCAGCGTCGACTCGACGAGCTGGCGGTCCACGGCCCGGTAGGTGCGGTAGCCACTGGCCGACCGCACCTGACCGCGCAGCACGGCGGTGAGGGACGGCTCGTCGAGTTGCAGGACGAGCCGGGCGCCGGGGATCCGGCGGCGGACCTCGTCGAGGTGCAGACGCAGGCCCTCGGCGAGCGAGGCGGCCAGGTCACGGCAGGCGCCGGGGTCCGAGAGGACCGCCTCGCCGCTCCGCAACTCCAGGGCGGCGGCGAGGGTCCAGGGGCCGACCGCCTGGACCTTGAGCGGACCCTCGTAGTCCTGGGTGAACTCCTCCAGCGCGTCCAGGTCCTCCCCCAGCCAGGAGACGGCCCTTCGGGTGTCCCGGCCCGGCCGGTCGCCGAGCCGCCAGCCGCTGGGTTCCACGCGCGCGTACAGCTCGACGAGCAGGCCGGCGGTACGGCCGATCATGTCGGCGCCGGGGCCGCGGGCGGGCAGTTCGGGGAGGAAGGGGAAGTCCTCGAAGCTGCCGGTCGCGGTCTTGGCGGCCTCGCGGGCGTCGGTGCCCGGGAGCGAGCCGATGGCTGTCGCGGGGCCGAAGGAGGGGGTTGCGTTCACGTGGGAAGCCTAGGGTCGGTGGCCGGCGAGGGGTGCGACGGTGGGTGGTCACCTGCCGGTTGTGGGGGCTGGTCGCGCAGTTCCCCGCGCCCTTTGCGGGGCGCTCAACCTCAGGGCGTTCACATCAGGCGCCGGGACGTACGGTCACGTCGTTGATCTCCGCGTCCCTCGGGAGGTCCAGGGCGGTCAGGATCGTGGTCGCCACCGATTCCGGGTCGATCCACTTCGCCGGGTCGTAGTCCTTGCCCTCCTGCTGGTGGACCTTGGCCTGCATCGGGCTCGCCGTACGGCCGGGGTAGACCGAGGTGACCCGGACGCCGTTGCCGTGTTCCTCGTGGCGGAGGGCGTCGGCGAGGGCCTTCAGGCCGTGCTTGGAGGCCGCGTACGCCGACCAGCCCGCGTGGGCGTTGAGACCGGCGCCCGAGTTGACGAACAGCACATGGCCTCGGGCGGCGCGCAGTTGGGGCAGGAAGTGGCGGGTCAGCTCGGCCGGCGCGACCAGGTTGACGTTCAGCTGGTGGCGCCAGGACTTCGGGGTCAGCTCGCCGATCTCGCCGAGGTCGACCACGCCCGCGACGTGCAGCAGCGAGTCGACCCGGTCCGGGAGCGACTGGTGGGAGAAGGCCCAGGAGAGCTTGTCCGGGTCCGCCAGGTCGCCCACCAGGGTGCGGGCACCGGGGAACCCGGCGGCCAGTTCCTTCGCGCGGCCCGCGTCGCGCGCGTGCAGGACGAGTTCGTCCCCGCGCGCGTGCAGTCGGCGGGCCACGGCGGCGCCGATGCCGGAACCGGCACCGGTGATCACATGAGTTGCCATGGGGGCCATGCTCGCATCAGTCGACGGGCCGGTTCGCCTCCAGGTAGGTGAGCGCGTCAGCGGGTTCGGCGGCGAAGTGCATCAGTTCCGTCAGGGGGCGGGGCAGGAACCCCTCCGCCTCCATGCGGCGGAACTGCTGCTCGAGGCCGTCGTAGAAACCGGCGGTGTTGAGCAGGACGACCGGCTTGTCCGTGCGGCCGTGCTTCTTCAGCTCCAGGATCTCGGTGGCCTCGTCCAGGGTGCCGGTGCCGCCGACCATGATCACTACGGCGTCGGCCTTCTCCAGCAGGAGCCGCTTGCGCTCCGCGAGGTCGGACGCGATCAGCATCTCGTCGGCGCCGGGGCGGGCCCTGTTCGCGAGGAACTCGACGGAGACGCCCAGCAGCCTGCCGCCGGCGTCGTGGACGCCGTCCGCGACGACCTTCATGAGACCGGTGTCGGAGCCGCCCCAGACAAGGGTGTGGCCGCCTTTGCCGATCAGTTCCCCGAAGTCACGGGCCGGGCCGGTGTAGCGGGCGTCGAGATCAGCGGCGGAGAGGAAGACACAGATACGCATGGAGTCAGGGTAGGCACTGCCGGGCGGCGGACAGGGGCCGCGGGTGGCCGCCCGCGCGGGCTTCCCGCGCCCCGCCGGGTGAAGATGTCCGCCTCCGGGAACAAGCGGGCGCCCGTCGACGTCCACCACATATGGCCTCAGGACACACGATCACCATCGAGCAGTCCCCGCAGCACGTGCGCGTCGCACACGGCGATCTGATTCTCGCCGAGAGCGACCGGGCCCTGGTCCTCCACGAGACCGGCTGCCCGCCGCGCTACTACCTCCCCGCCGAGGACGTCCGCCTGGACCTCCTCACGCCCTCCGAGTCGCACAGCGTGTGCCCCTTCAAGGGCACCGCCTCCTACTGGTCCCTGCCGGACGCGCCGGACCTGGTGTGGGCCTACCCCGACCCCAAGTCCGACGTCGCCGCGATCAAGGACCACCTCTGCTTCTACGACGTCGAGGTCACTGGCTGACGCCTGCCGTGTCCGCCGTCCGGACGGTCGACGCGATGGTCGCCGAGCCGACGACCCGCGTGTCGTCGTACAGGACGATCGCCTGGCCGGGTGCGACGCCCCGGACCGGCTCGGTGAACGTGACGCGCAGCTCGCCGTCGACGAGTTCGGCGCTGACCTCGGTCTCGCCGCCGTGGGCGCGGAGCTGGGCGGTGTAGAGGGCCGGGCCGGTGGGGGCGGTGCCGCACCAGCGGGGCCTGATCGCCGTCAGTGCGCTGACGTCCAGGGCGGCGGCCGGGCCGACCGTCACCGTGTTGTTCACCGGCGAGATGTCGAGGACGTAGCGCGGCTTGCCGTCGGCCGCCGGGGTGCCGATCCGCAGCCCCTTGCGCTGGCCGATGGTGAAGCCGAACGCGCCCTCGTGGGTGCCGACCTTGGCGCCGGACTCGTCGACGATGTCGCCCTCGGCCTTGCCGAGCCGCCGGGCCAGGAAGCCCTGGGTGTCGCCGTCGGCGATGAAGCAGATGTCGTGCGAGTCGGGCTTCTTCGCCACCGCGAGGCCCCGGCGCTCGGCCTCGGCGCGGATCTCGTCCTTGGTCGTCAGGGTGTCGCCGAGCGGGAAGAGCGCGTGCGCGAGCTGCTGCTCGTCCAGGACTCCGAGGACGTAGGACTGGTCCTTCGCCATGTCGGAGGCGCGGTGCAGCTCGCGGGAGCCGTCGGGGAGCGTCACGATCTTCGCGTAGTGGCCGGTGCAGACCGCGTCGAAGCCCAGCGCGAGGGCCTTGTCCAGCAGGGCCGCGAACTTGATCTTCTCGTTGCAGCGCAGGCACGGGTTGGGGGTGCGCCCCGCCTCGTACTCGGCGACGAAGTCCTCGACGACGTCCTCGCGGAAGCGGTCGGCGAGGTCCCAGACGTAGAACGGGATGCCGATGACGTCGGCGGCGCGGCGGGCGTCACGGGAGTCCTCGATGGTGCAACAGCCCCGCGCGCCGGTGCGGAAGGATTGGGGGTTCGCGGAGAGTGCGAGATGGACGCCGGTGACGTCGTGGCCCGCCTCGGCCGCGCGTGCGGCGGCGACGGCGGAGTCCACGCCGCCCGACATGGCGGCGAGGACGCGGAGGGGGCGGGTGCGCTGCGGGATGTCAGTCATAGCCCCTCCAGGGTAAGGGGGCGCGGGAACCGGGGCCCGCGAGTATCCGTTGGGGAGCACATGGGGGCGACGAGTGGTGATCGGGACCGGCGGATCGGGCGGCGGGCGCTGCTGGTCGGCGGGGCGGCGGCGGCCGTGGGCACGGTGGCGCTGACCAGGGACGAGCTGACCCGGCTGTACTGGCGGCTGCCGGGGGTGCGCAAGGCGCGGGTGGCGGGGGCGGTGGACTTCGGGGGTGCGCGCTGGGTGGCCGCGTCGCCCGCGAACTACCGGACGGCGAACCGGCCGGACGACTATCCGATCGACCGGGTGGTCATCCATGTCACCCAGGGCGGCTACGCGAGCGCGGTGAAGGTCTTCCAGGACCCGGCGCACGAGGCGGCGGCGCACTACATCGTGCGCAAGGACGGGCGGATCACCCAGCTGGTCCGTGAGCTGGACGTGGCGTTCCACGCGGGCGATCGGTCGTACAACGAGCGCAGTGTCGGCATCGAGCACGAGGGGTTCGTGGACCGCCCGGCGGACTTCACCGACGCGATGTACGCGGCGTCGGCGCGGCTGACGGCCGCGATATGCCGGCGGTACGGCATGCCCATGGACCGGGAGCACGTGATCGGTCATGTGGAGGTGCCGGGGACCGACCACACCGACCCGGGCGAGCACTGGGACTGGAAGCGCTACATGGGTCTTGTACGGCGGGTCGGACAGGCCTGACACCCGGTTCCGCATGTGACTGAATCGTTATCCTGTGCTCGCTCTGCGTGCCGTCTGTGTCCGTTGCGTCCCCCACCCCGGTCACTAGCTGCGTCTGGTCAACTCCGGCTCTTCACAACGGAATTGAGCATCAACGGCATCCATGGCCGCCGCACAGTCCCCCCGCCCTCTTCCTAACTTCGCCTCAGATTTCGCACAGCCCTCAGGTCAAACATCCCCGCCATGACCCACACCTCAGAGCCCTCCTTCGAGACGGGCGGCAGCGAAGAGCAGGACACCCGCGGCAGGCGCCGGCGCGCCAAGGGTGCGGAGCACTCCAAGGCCGAGCGCGTCACCGGGGCCGAGCACTCCAAATCCGGGCACGGCACCGGGGCCGAGAACTCCAAGGACGCGACGGCCAAGCGCGGCAAGGGCGTTCACCGGCGGAAGTTCCTCGGCGGCATGGCCGGCGTCGGTCTGGGCGCGGTCGCCGCGGGCGGCGCGACCTTCGCCCTGCTGACCGACGCGAGCGGCAACAAGGCCGGCGCCGCGACCAGCACCGCCACCCTCCCCGTCCCGGACCTCCTGGAGGGCACCACCTCCGACAGCACCACCACCTACACGATCGAGGCGCAGACCGGCAGCGCCGAGGTGATCAGCGGTGTCACCAGCACCACCGCGGGCTACAACCAGTCCTTCCTCGGCCCGACCATGAAGTGGACCAAGGGCAACACGGTCCTCCTCAACATCACCAACAGCCTGGGCGAGGACACCACGGTCCACTTCCACGGCGCGCACGTCCCGGCCAAGATGGACGGCGGTCCCCAGGTCGCCTTCTCCGACGGGGAGACCTGGTCGCCGACCTTCGAGGTGCTCGACGAGCCCATGACGCTCTGGTACCACCCGCACGCGCTGGGCACCACGGCGAAGCAGGCGGTGCACGGTCTGGCCGGCATGATCATCGTCGAGGACGACGACAACACCACCAGCGCCGCGCTGCCCAGCACCTACGGCACCGACGACATCCCGCTGATCTTCCAGTGCCTGGCCGTGGACGACGACGGCGACATCAAGTACGACCTGACCGGTTACCTCAGCGGCGACCTGAACTACCCGCTGCTGGTCAACGGCACCAACGTCGACGACACCACGCTCACCTTCTCCGCGACCAAGACCCGGACCCGGTTCCGGCTGCTCAACGCCTCACCGTCGGACATCATCACCATCCAGCGCAGCGACGGCGGCACGATGTCGCAGATCGCCACCGACCAGGGTTATCTCTCCGCGGCGGCGGACGTGACCGAGATCCGGCTGGTGGCCGGCGCACGCGCCGAGATGGTCATGGACCTGTCGGACGACGTCACCCTCCAGGCGGTCGTCACCACCGGCTGGGTCCGCGGCGGCAGCGGCACGTACGACTTCCTGACCGTCGCCGCCGGCGGCACCGACACCCCGGACGACCTGCCCACCTCGCTGCGGACCATCGACCGGTACGACACCAGCGACTTCACCGCCCGGACCATCACCCTCGGCCAGAGCGGCACCACCATGACCATCAACGGCTCGGCCGGTACCAGCATGAGCTCGATGGCCATGATCAGCACGACGCTCGGGTCGAAGGAGATCTGGACGGTCAAGAACGGCACCCAGCTGGAGCACTCGTTCCATCTGCACGACGTCCCGTACCAGTTGATCTCCATCAACGGCGAGGATCCCACCGGGGTCGAGCTCGGCTGGTACGACACCTACGAGGTGGTCGGCGGCGGCTCCATCGAGATCGCCATGGAGTTCACCGACTTCACCGACGACACGTACATGTACATGCTCCACTGCCATCTCCTGCAGCACGAGGACGAGGGCATGATGGCGTCCCTCATGGTCACCGAGAGCTAGCCCGGGCCTGGCTCTCGGGACGGCTGCCGCCGGCGGTGGAAGCGCCGGCGGCAGCCGCTCGGCCCGCCTTCGTCGCCGGGCTCAGCTCAGTCCGGCGGCCCGGGCCCGCTCCACCGCCGGGCCGATCGCCTTGGCGACCGCCTCCACGTCGGCCTGGGTGGAGGTGTGGCCGAGCGAGAAGCGCAGGGTGCCGCGGGCCAGGTCCGGGTCGGTCCCGGTGGCCAGCAGGACATGGCTCGGCTGGGCCACCCCGGCCGTGCACGCGGAGCCCGTCGAGCATTCGATGCCCTGCGCGTCGAGCAGCAGGAGCAGCGAGTCGCCCTCGCAGCCGGGGAAGGTGAAGTGCGCGTTGGCAGGCAGGCGGTCCACCGGGTCGCCGCCGAGGATCGCGTCCGGTACGGCCGTACGCACGGCGTCGACCAACTGGTCGCGCAGGGCGCCGATCTCGCGGGCGAACCACTCGCGGCGCTCGACGGCGAGGTTCGTCGCGACCGCGAAGGAGGCGATCGCCGGCACGTCGAGGGTGCCGGAGCGGACGTGCCGCTCCTGGCCGCCGCCGTGCAGGACCGGTACGGGGGTGTACTCACGGCCGAGGAGCAGGGCGCCGATGCCGTAGGGGCCGCCGACCTTGTGGCCGGAGACGGTCATCGCGGCGAGGCCGGAGGCGGCGAAGTCCACCGGGGTCTGGCCGACGGCCTGGACCGCGTCGGCGTGCAGGGGAATGCCGAACTCACTTGCCACGTCGGCGAGTTCGCGGACCGGCAGGACGGTGCCGATCTCGTTGTTGGCCCACATAACGGTGGCGAGGGCCACGTCGTCGGGGTTGCGGGCGATCGCCTCGCGCAGCGCCTCGGGGTGGACCCGGCCGTAGGTGTCGACGGGGAGGTACTCCACCGTCGCGCCCTCGTGTTCGCCGAGCCAGTCGACCGCGTCGAGGACCGCGTGGTGTTCGACGGGGCTGGACAGGACGCGGGTGCGGGCGGGGTCGGCGTCACGGCGGGCCCAGTAGAGGCCCTTGACCGCGAGGTTGTCGGCCTCGGTGCCGCCGGAGGTGAAGACGACCTCGCTGGGGCGGGCGCCGAGTGCCGCCGCGAGGGTCTCCCTTGATTCCTCGACCGTGCGGCGGGCCTTGCGGCCGGAGGCGTGCAGGGAGGACGCGTTGCCGGTGACGCCGAGGGTGGCGGTGAGGGCTTCTACCGCCTCCGGGAGCATCGGGGTCGTGGCGGCGTGGTCGAGGTAGGCCATGATGACGTCGATTCTACGGGGGGCTCAGCCGTGGAACCGAGGGGTGCCGTGGTCAACTCGGCCAGTGGGTCACTGCGGGCCGTGCGGGGCTCGTCGCGCAGTTCCCCGCGCCCCTTTGGGGCGCTTCCCTGAACGGGGCTCACAGGGTCCCGCTCACAAGCTCCAGGACACCGTGTTCGAGATCTCCATAGCGATGGCGAGGACCGCCAGGTCCGCGACGCCCAGGGCCAGGCCCAGGTAGGCGCGACCCTTGCGCTGCGTGCCGCGCCACAGGGAGACCAGGGCCAGGACGATCGCGATCGGGCCCAGGAACAGGTTCAGCACGAGGAGGCCGAGGAGGCCGAGGATGAAGGACGCCACGGCCATGCCGTCGGCGTCGCGGGTGCGGGGTTCGGGGCGGGTGGTGGCCGGGGCGGTGAGGTGCAGCATGACTCAGCTCCTGGAAGTCGTGGTGGACGGTCAGTTGGCCGAGGTGCGGCGCCGGCGGGCGATGCGCTCGCGGAGTGCGAAGACGGCCAGCCAGACGGCGATCACGGCGGCGAGTCCCGCGGTGACGTCGAGCGGCGCGTGGGCCACGGTGCCCAGCACCACGCCGAGCAGCATGAGGGCGGCGACGAGGAACAGCATGGGATTCGATTCCCCCTCCGTTAAGTTTGGGTGAACGGTTGTAGTAACACTTGTTCACTGACTTTGAGTCTAGCAACTCCGACGGCTTTTCAATTCCGGAGAACAGTTGTTAACTGGATGACATGAGTCACACCCTCGGCATCCGACAGGCCCAGAAGCAGAAGACCCGCCAGGCCTTCCTGGACGCGGCGCTGGGGCTGCTGGAGGAGCAGAGTCTGAGCAGCCTGGGGCTGCGGGAGGTCACCCGGGCCGTCGGCGTCGCCCCGACCGCCTTCTACCGGCACTTCCGCTCCACCGCCGATCTGGGCGTCGCCCTCGTCGACGAGGCGCTCGGCAGCCTGCACCCCATGGTCCGCACGACCGTCTCCACGCCCGGCCCGGAGCGCATCACCCGTGCCGTGCGGCTGATCGCCGACCATGTGGCCGCGCACCCGGCGCACGTCCGGTTCATCGCCCGGGAGCGGCACGGCGGGGTGCAGCCGGTACGCGAGGCCATCCGGGACCAACTGGCCCGGTTCGCCGAGGAGGTCAAGACCGAGCTGGCCAAGGACCCCGAGGCCACCGGGTGGAACGACGACGACCTGCTGATGCTCGCCCACCTCTACGTGGACCAGATGCTCATCACCGCGTCCCTGTTCCTGGAGACCCTGGAGTCCCCGGAGCCCTCGGAGGCCGAGCGGCAGCGCGTCACCCAGGTCGCCGCCCGCCAGATGCGTCTGATCAGTCTCGGCAGGCAGCACTGGCTGGACTAGGGCCCGTCCTGGCGACGCGAAGGGGCGGTGCGCCCGTTCACCGGACGCACCGCCCCTGTCGTACGACGCCTGGTGTCAGCTCTTCGTGGCCTGCTGGGTCGGTGCCCCGCTGGGCGCCGCACCGCCCGCGCCGGGGCCGCCCTGACCGCCGCCGCAGCCACCGCCCTGACCGCCGCCGGGGCCACCCTGACCGCCGGCACCCGGACCACCGCTCGGCATGCCGGTGGGGGTGCCGGTCGGCTTGACCGTGGAGTTGCCCGTGGGCGCACCGGAGGGAGCACCACCCGGCCTCCCGGAGGCGTTGCCGGTCGGCATGCCGGACGGCGCCTGACAGGACTGAGACTGGCCGGAGTTGCCGCTGCCGGAGGACGACGACGAGTCGCCCGAGCCGCACGCGGTCAGCAGCAGCGGAGACACGGCGAGCAGGGCGACCGCGGGGACGAGACGTACACGCTTCATGAGGGACAGCTCCATAAAGGATGAGGGAGTCCTGAGGCGTGGCACTCAACCAACGGTGCTTAGGGCGTACTTGGGCCCGCGCTGTCCCCGGCCTGTGACTCGGGTAAAGAGCGGCTCAAGAAAACGTGCTGACCTGCTCCTTTCCGGACGGCCACGGTCTACTCGCCGGTACACGTCCGTGACAGAACGGCGTCCCCGCGGATACGTCAGCCGAGGCGGACCCGGGCCAACTGCCGTGACTGGGCGACCAGTCGGTCGGCGCTGTCCCAGACCTCGGCGTCCTCCTCCAGGAAGCCGCCGGCCAGGTTGCGGGTGGTGATGGAGACACGCAACGGGCCGGGGGCGGGGCGGTGGCGGACGTGGACGGTGAGTTCGACCGTGGGGACCCAGCCCTTGAGGCCGATCTCGAAGGCGGTGGGCGGCAGCGCGTCGACCGCCAGGAGCAGGGCGAGGGGGTCGGCGTCACGGCCGTCGGCGAGGCCGAACCAGGAGCGCATCTCGCCCTTGCCGGAGGGGGCACCGAGGGCCCAGCCCAGGGTCGACGGGTCCAGCTTCAGCATCAGGCGTTCGGTGATGGCGGAGCTGCCGTCGACCGGCGCAGGACCGTCCTCGGGCCCGAAGCACTGGTCCATGGGCGGGATGGCCGGCGGGGTCGCCGTGGTGCGGACGTCGTCGGGGAGGGCGGCGAGGTCGCCGTAGGAGGCGAGGACGCGGATGCGTTCGACCTCGTTGCCGTCGCCGTCGTACTGGAAGAGCGAGGCCTGGCCGGTGGAGAGGGTGCGGCCGGTGCGGACGGTGTCCGTACGGATCACGGCCGGGCCCGGCTGGGACGCGGTCAGGTAGTGCGCGGAGATGGTGAACGGGTCCGGATGCGGCAGCGTGTCCGCGAGGGCCCGGCCGAGGACGGCCAGCAGATAGCCGCCGTTGACGGCGCTGATGATGGTCCAGCCGGCCGAGAGGTCGATGTCGTAGACCCCGGGCGCGCGCCGGGTGACCGCGGTGTCCCGGTCGAACTCGCTGTCGCCGATCACGGCCCGCGTGGAAGCTGCTTCTGGCATGGCTGAACAGTACAAGGGTTGATTACTAAGCGGTAGCTTTTGTGATGTACGTACCATCGGACCGGCGAGTAAGGGATCCACCTGCCGGGTGAGGTTCCGGCAATTTCTAGGTAAGTGTCCGGACACGTCCGTAACCCGGAGCCCGGAATTCCCCTCTATGGGGTCATGAGCCTCACCGGGACTCCGTTCCTCTACACGACCATCGTCCTGTCCGTGGTCGCCCTCATACTCCCGCTCGTGCTGTGGTCGAGGATGCGCGGGCCCAAGGCCGTGCGCACCGCGGCCCGCGTCCTGATGCTGCTGTTCGCGCAGGCCACCGCGGTGACGTTGATCTTCGTGCTGGTCAACAACCAGAACGACCTGTACGACAACTGGGCCGACCTGCTCGGTACCGGCGACCACGTCCAGCAGGCCGCCGACCTCGGCCAGGACGGTACCGGCGGCATAGCGCTGAAACGGTTGCCCAAGGTGAGGCAGAGCTTCACGGCGGCCGACGGGCCGGCCATGCGCGCGGCCGGCGGGGTTCGGGTGACCCAGCTCAAGGGCCGGGTCTCGGGTGTGAACGCCGAGGTCTACGTCTGGCTGCCGCCCCAGTACAACGAACCGAAGTACCGCTACCACCGGTTCCCGGTGGTGGAGCTGCTGCCGGGCTATCCCGGCTCGGCCAAGGCCTGGTTCGGTTCGCTGAAGGTGCACGAGCAGTTGCTGCCGCTGATGCGCAGCGGCAGGGTCGCGCCCTTCATCCTGGTCGCCCCGCGCACCAACCTGCTGGCCGGCGTGGACACCGGCTGCGCCAACATCCCGGGCACCGTGAACGCCGACAGCTGGCTCAGCGTCGACGTGCCGAAGATGGTGACCGACAACTTCCGCGCCGCCGCGGCTCCGGCCGACTGGGCGGTCGCCGGGTACTCGGCGGGCGCGCACTGCGCGGTCAAGCTGGCCGTCGCCCACCCGGACCGCTACCGGGCCGCGATCAGCCTGTCGGGCTACAACGACCCGATCGGCGAACGCAATTCGCTCGCCGCGCAGAGCGTGACCCTGCGCGAGCGGAACAACCCCTACCTGCTGCTCCGGAAGGCGGCCGCCCCGCCCCGGATCGCCCTCTACGTCTCCGGCGAGTCCGGCGACGGCTACCAGGCCGGAGTGGCGCTCGAACAGATCGCCAAGGCACCGACCACCGTGCATGTGGTGTTCCTGCCGCGCAGCGCGGGCGGTCACAACATGGCGCTGTGGCGGCCCCAGGTCCCGGCCGTCTTCGAGTGGCTGACGGTCAACATGGGGCAGAGCCACGTCAGGGCCGGTACTACTCCTCGCGAACCGTTGTCCGCCGGTTCCACGCACGCGGCGCTCGCCAGTGGAACCGCATCGCGAGCAGGCGCAGCACGAAAGCGGTGACGACCGCGAGCGCGCTGGTGAACGGGGTCAGCGCGTCGTAGTGGATGCACAGTGCCACCATCGTCGCCCCGACGATCGCCGGGACCGCGTACAGGTCGCGGTCCCAGCGCAGCAGCGAGGGAACCTCGTTGGCGAGCACGTCCCTGAGCACACCGCCGCCGACCGCGGTGGCGAGCCCCAGGGCGACCGAGGCGGTCAGGTTGAGGCCGTAGGAGTACGCCTTCGTGGTGCCGGTCACGCAGAACAGGCCGAGGCCGGCCGCGTCGAAGACCAGCACCGACGACTGGATGCGCTCGACGTGCGGATGCAGGAAGAACACCACGAGCGCCGTGAGCAGGGGGGTGATGAAGTACCCCAGGTCCGTGAAGGCGGCCGGGGGCACGGCCCCGATGATCACGTCCCGGAAGATCCCTCCGCCCAGCGCGGTGACCTCGGCGAGCACGGCGATGCCGAAGACGTCGAAGTTCTTGCGGACGGCCAGCAGCGCGCCGGAGATCGCGAAGACGAAGATGCCGATGACATCGAGCGTGTGCTGGACGGAGGGAGAGAAGAGTTGCTGGAGCTGCACCCTGACATTGTGACCTGTCAGGGTGCATGAACCTTACAAAGCCAGGCTCACAGGGCGGGTTTCCCTGGGGTGAACAGCCAGGTCTGGAACAGGTCGTCGAGTTGCTGCCCGGAGACCTTCTCCGCGAGCCGGATGAAGTCGGCGGTGTCGGCGTTGCCGTACCGGTGCAGCTTCGTCCAGGCGGGCAGCAGCTTGAAGAACGCGGTGTCCCCGATCCGCTCGCGCAGCATCTGGAGGGTCATCGCGCCGCGCTGGTAGACGGCGGAGGCGAACATGGTGTCGCGCTGCGGGTCGGCGACGACGGTCTGCCAGAAGGCGTTGTCCGCGGCGCGGGAGTTGTAGCCGGCCAGGAAGGAGTCGTGGGCCGAGCGGGTGCCCTGGTGCTCCGCCCACAGCCACTGGGCGTAGGTGGCGAAGCCCTCGTTGAGCCAGATGTCCTTCCACTGCGCCACGCTCACCGAGTCGCCGAACCACTGGTGGGCCAGCTCGTGCACGATCGTCGTCTCGTTGCGCACCGCCGAGTAGGCCGGCTTGCTCTGCACCTCGAGCGAGAACCCGGCCTCCGGCATGTCGTCGACGATCGCGCCGGTCTCCTCGAAGGGGTACGGCCCGAAGATCTGCGACCAGTAGTCGGTGGCGGCGGCCGTCACGGCGTACACGTCGACGCTGTTGCTGTTGGCGAGGACCGGGTCGATGGCGACGTAGATGGGGATGCCGGAGGGCGTCTTCCCCGTCCGCACGTCGAACTTCCCGATGGTGGCGGTGGCGAGATAGGTCGCCATGGGCCGGCTCTCGCGCCAGTGCGTGTACGTCGAGGCGCCCTTGTCGTACGTCGAGACCAGCCGGCCGTTGGAGACGCCGGTCAGGCCCTTCGGGGCCTTGATCCGGATGTCGTAGGTGGCCTTGTCGGAGGGGTGGTCGCTGGACGGGAACCAGGTGGAGGCGGCGTTGGGCTCGCAGGCGACGAAGACGCCGTCGGCGGTCTTCATCCAGCCGTAGTCGGAGCCGAAGACGATGGGGCCGCTGAGGGGCTCGGGGACGCCGCCGTAGGTGACGGTGACGGTGAAGTCGCGGCCCTTGGACAGCGGGTTCCTCGGCGTGATGGTGATCTCGTCGCCGGTGCGCGCGAACTGGGCGCGTCTGCCGTTCACTTCGACGCGTGTGACCTCCAGCTTCTGGAGGTCGAGATCGAAGGAGGAGAGGTTCTGGGTGGCGTGCGCGGTGAGTGTCGTACGGCCGTCGAGACGGTCGGTGTCCGGGTTGTACGCCACGTCGAGGTCGTAGTGACGGGCGTCGAAGCCGCCGTTGCCCAGGTCGGGGAAGTAGGGGTCACCGATGCCGGGGGCACCGGGTGAGGGGGCGGGAGAGGCGGCTATGACAAGGAAAGAGGCCGCCGCTGTCGCGAGGGCCCCTAAACGTGCCGAACGGGAGAGTTTCATGAGTCGTCCCTCTCGAGCGTGTGCCGATGTCCGGACACGGACGACTCTGCAGGCTCCCGCACGGTCATGTGCATGACTTTACCAACTTGTCATGCGTCACCCGCCGGTTGACTCCTGGCCCTCATGAAAGTACCGACAGGGGTGGCCCCTGCCGGTACTTCCGCGTCGCACTTCGACAAGCGATCAGTTCTGCTTGTCGATCGGCCCCTCGTTCTCGGCCTCGGCCGACTCCTGGCTCTCGGCCTCCGCCGAATCCTGGCCCTCGGCCTCCGCCGACTCCTCGCTCTCGGCCTCCGCAGGCTCCTGGCTCTCGGCCTCGGCCGACTCCTGGCCGTCGGCCTGCGCCGGAGTCGCGGCTTCGGCGACCTCCGCCGCCACCGCCGCCGACGTCTCCGCGGACTCCGCGAGCACCTCGGCCGCGACCAGCTCGGCCGCCTCCTTGGCGACCGTCAGCAGAACCGTGTCCTGCGGGGCCTGGTCGGCGAAGTTCTCCGGGTGGTGGCAGGCGACCTGCTGACCGGGCTTCAGCTCGACGAGCTTCGGCTCGGTGGTCTTGCAGATCTCCGTCGCCTTCCAGCACCGGGTGTGGAACCGGCAGCCGCTCGGCGGCGAGATCGGCGAGGGCACGTCACCCTGGAGCAGGATGCGGTCGCTCTTGGCGTTCTTGCGCCGCGGGTCCGGGATCGGCACCGCCGACATGAGCGCCTTGGTGTACGGGTGCATCGGCGCCTTGTACAGCGACTCGCGGTCGGCCAGCTCCACGATCTTGCCGAGGTACATCACCGCGATCCGGTCCGAGACGTGCCGGACGACCGAGAGGTCGTGCGCGATGATCACGTACGTCAGACCGAGCTCCTGCTGGAGGTCGTCCAGCAGGTTGACGACCTGCGCCTGGATCGACACGTCCAGCGCCGAGACCGGCTCGTCCGCCACGACCAGCTTCGGCTTCAGGGCGAGCGCGCGGGCGATGCCGATGCGCTGGCGCTGACCGCCGGAGAACTCGTGCGGGTAGCGGTTGTAGTGCTCGGGGTTGAGGCCCACGACCGACAGCAGTCGCTGGACCTCCGCCTTGATGCCGCCCGGGGGCGTGACGCCCTGCAGCTTGAAGGGGGCGCCGATGATCGTGCCGATGGTGTGGCGCGGGTTCAGCGAGGAGTACGGGTCCTGGAAGATCATCTGAACGTCGCGGCGCAGCGGACGCATGCCGCCCACCCCGAGGTGCGTGATGTCCTTGCCCTCGAACTCGACCTTGCCGCCGGTCGGCTCCAGCAGCCGGGTGATCAGCCGGCCCATCGTCGACTTGCCGCAGCCCGACTCGCCCACGACGCCGAGCGTCTCACCGGCCTTGACCTCGAAGTCGAGACCGTCGACCGCGTGCACGGCGCCGACCTGCCGCTGGAGCAGGCCCTTCTTGATCGGGAAGTGCTTCTGGAGCCCGGTCACCTTCAGCAGGGTCTCGCCAGGGGTGGCGTCCTTGGTGAGGGTGGCACCTTCGCTCTGCGCAGGGATGGTCACCGCTTTGTCCTCGCTCACAGCTTCGGCGCAATCTCTTCGGTCCAGATCCGCTCCCGCTGCTCGTGCGTCATGTGGCAGGCGGCCCAGTGCTGGCTGCCGACCTCGGTCAGCTCGGGGCGGACCGTGCGGGTGACGTTGTCCTTCGGGACGTCGGCGTACGGGCAGCGCGGGTTGAAGGCGCAGCCGGACGGGACGTTGATCAGGGAGGGCGGGGAGCCCTTGACCGGGATCAGGCGCTCCTGCTGCTCGCGGTCGAGCCGCGGCATCGAGCCGAGCAGGCCCCAGGTGTAGGGGTGGCGGGGCTCGTAGAACACCTTCTCGGCCGGGCCCCGTTCGACGCAGCGGCCGCCGTACATCACCAGGATGTCGTCGGCGAGCTCGGCGACGACGCCCAGGTCGTGGGTGATGACGATGACAGCCGAGCCGAACTCCGTCTGCAGGTCCCGGATCAGGTCGAGGATCTGCGCCTGGACGGTCACGTCCAGGGCGGTCGTCGGCTCGTCCGCGATGAGCAGCTCGGGGTTGTTCACCAGCGACATCGCGATCATCGCGCGCTGGCGCATACCGCCGGAGAACTCGTGCGGATAGCTGTCGACGCGCTTGTCCGGCTGCGGGATGCCCACCCGGTCGAGCATCTCGACCGCGCGCTTCTTCGCGGCCTTCTTGGTGACGTCGTGGTGGATCCGGTAGGCCTCCACGATCTGCTGGCCGATCGTGTAGTACGGATGCAGCGCGGACAGCGGGTCCTGGAAGATCATCGCCATGTCCCGGCCGCGCAGCTTGCGCACGTGGTCGGGGTCGGCGGAGAGCAGCTCGGTGCCGTCCAGCCAGATCTCGCCGGAGATCTGCGCCTTGCGCTTGCCGTACTGGCCGGCGGTGTGCAGGCCCATGATGCCGAGCGAGGTCACCGACTTGCCGGAGCCGGACTCGCCCACGATGCCGAGGGTCTTGCCCTTCTCCAGCGTGAAGCTGAGCCCGTCGACGGACTTGACCAGACCGTCGTCGGTCGGGAAGTGCACCTTCAGGTCGCGCACTTCCAGGAAGGACGTCGGGGCGGGCGAAGCGGAGGTGGGCTCGCCCACGGCGGCCCCGCTCTTGCTCAGTTCGGTCATGTGAGCCTCACTCGGGGGTCGATCACGGCGTACAGGATGTCCACCACGAGGTTGGCGATCAGCACCGCGAGAGAAGTGATCAGGGTCACGCCCAGGATGATGGGCAGGTCCTGGTTACGGATGGCGTCGAGCACCGCACGGCCGAGACCGGGCAGGTTGAACGTCGACTCCGTAAGGATGGCGCCGCCGATGAGAGCGCCGAGGTCCATGCCGAGCATGGTCAGGATGGGGGTCATCGTGGAGCGCATCGCGTGCTTGCCGATGACGGTCTGCTCCTTGAGGCCCTTCGCGCGCGCCGTGCGGATGTAGTCCTCGCCGAGGATCTCCAGCATGGTGGCGCGGGTGATCCGGGCGTACATCGCCGCGTACAGGAAGGCGAGGGTGATCCAGGGCAGGATCATGCCGCCGAACCAGCCGCTGACGCTCTGGTCGAATGGCACGTACTGGGCGTCGATCCATTTCAGTCCGAAGGCGAAGATCGCCAGGCTGAGCAGACCGGTGAAGTAGATGGGGAGGGAGACACCCGCCAACGCGACGACCATCGCACCGCGGTCCCAGATGCTGCCCCGCTTGAGCGCGGAGAGCACACCGGCCGCGACACCGAAGATCAGCCACAGCACGGCGGCACCGAGCGCCAGTCCCAGGGTCACCGGGAAGCGGTCGGTGAGCACCGGCCAGACGGCCTGCTCGCTGCGGAAGGAGTAGCCGAAGCAGGGCGCGGCGCAGTGCGTGACGTCGCCGCCGCCGGAGTAGGTGCGTCCGACGAAGATGCCCTTGAAGAAGTGCCAGACCTGGGCGTAGATCGGGTCGCTCAGGCCCAGCTTCTGCCGTACGGCCTCGACGGCTGCCGGGTCGGCCTGCTTGCCCACGAAACTCGTGGCGATGTCGACGCCCGCCCACTTGGGGACGAGGAAGAAGATGCCGAAGACCACCATGACGATGACCACGAGCATCACTGCGGCGGCGAACAGCCGCCTGATGAGGTAAGCGAGCACAGCTTACGGCCCGCTGCGGGGCCGCGGGCCACCGGAGGTCGTCCGATGGCCCACGGCCACGCCGCGCCGGCCTTCACCTGCCTTTCGTGCCGTACGGCGGGTGTGCCGGGATTACTTTGCGGACTTCAGACCGAGGTTCACGAAGTCGTACGTACCGCTGTAGTTGTCCGTCGTGTAGACGTTCGCGAGGTTGTCGCCGCGCCAGTTGATGAACTTCTCGAAGGTGAAGGGCAGGTAGTACGCGCCCTCCATGACCTTGTGGTTGATCTCGGTCGAGATCTTGGTCTTGCCCGCGTCGTCCAGCGTGGTGACGTACTGGTTGAACAGACCGTCGATGGTCTTGTCGTTGATCAGGGCGAAGTTGTTGTTACCGCTCTGCGCGATGTACTTGCTGTCCCACAGCGGCAGACCGAAGCCCTGGACGGTCGGGAAGTCCGGACCCCAGCCCATGATGATGATGCCGTAGCCCTTCTTCTTCACGTTCGAGGGGCTACCGATGATGCCGGTGGTCTGCGAGCCGTCGTACTGGTCGATCTGCGCGTTGATGCCGATCTTCTTCAGCGACGCCTGGAGCGACTGGGCCGTGGCCACCTCGACCGGCTTGTTGTTGCGCACCGCGATGGTGGTGGAGAACCCGTTCGGCTTGCCGCACGCCTTCAGCGCCGCCTTGGCCTTCTCGACGTTGCCGTTCTTGTCGGCACCGGAGATGCCGTACGGGTCGTACTTCTGGCCCTCGGCGCCCGGGACGGACGGCGGGAGCATGTTCGTGCCGATGTCACCACCGGCGATCGGGCCACCACGCGCGGTCTGCAGCGACACGTGGTCCGCACCGAGGATCACGGCCTTGCGGCACTCGATGTTGTCGAACGGCTTCACGCTCTGCGGGAAGACCGCGTAACGGATGTAGCCGGAGACCGGGTTGTCCAGGTTGGCCTTGTGCTCCTTCAGGGCGGTGGTGCGGCCCTGCGGGGACATGCCGGTCTGGTTGATGTCCAGGTCCAGGTCACCGTTGAGCAGGCGCTGGTCCAGCTGGTTGGCGTCCGAGAAGAACTGGACGGTGATCTTGTCCGGGTACGCCTTGCGGACCGGGTCCGAGGACTGCTTCCAGTTCGTGTTGCGCACCAGCGTCAGGCTCTTGCCGGGGCTGTAGGACTCGAACTTGTACGGGCCGGAGGAGAACGGCTTCAGGCCGTACTTGGACTTGGTGTCCATGTCCTGGCGGACCGGGGAGGCCGAGACCAGACCCAGCACCTCCTGGAAGTCCGAGTTGGCCTTCGGGAGGTGGAAGACGACCGTCTTGTCGTCCGGCGTGGTGATGGCCTTCAGGCCGAGCTTGTCCTTGGACGTGTCCTTGTAGGGGCCCTTGTACTCGCCCTTGGGGTCCAGGAAGTCCTTGAGGTAGGTCGGGCCGCCGGACAGCACGTCCTGCGCCCAGACGCGCTCGATGCCGTACTTGACGTCCTTGGACGTTATCGGCTTGCCGTCCTCCCACGTGATGCCGTCACGCAGGGTGTACGTGTAGGTCTTGCCGCCGTCGGTGACCTTGGCGAGACCGGTGGCGAGGTCCGGGGTCAGCTCGGCGCCGGCCTTGCCCGGCTCCGTCTTGCCCGTGACCAGCTGGCGGCTGTAGTAGCGCGCGAAGTTCCACATGAAGCCGTAGTAGCCACGCGTGGTGTCCCACGAGTCCGCGTCCTGGGCACCGCCGAACCGCAGCGTGCCACCCTTCTTGGCCAGCGAAGCCTGGGCGACCTTGTTGTTCGCAGCGTCGAAGCCGGCGGCGCCGGTCTTCGAACCGTTGTTGTCGTCGCTGCCTCCGCCGCCGCACGCCGCCGTGGTCAGCAGTGCGGCGACCGCAGCAGCGGCGGCAAACGCCTGCTTACGCCGCCCTGAGGTGCGTTGGGTAGTCACGATCTCGGATCCTCCGGATTAGATGAGAGACCCCGTGTTGGTGCCACGGGACGCTTTGGGATACGGCTTGTTCAGCGGGACGCCTTCGGATCCAGCGCGTCCCGCACGCCGTCTCCGAAAAGGTTGAAGGCGAGGACGGTGATGAAGATCGCCACACCCGGGACCACCATGTACATGGGGTCGGACTCGTAGTAGTCGATGGCGCTCGACAGCATCTGTCCCCAGGACGAGGTGGGCGGCTTGACGCCGACGCCCAGGAAGCTGAGGGCCGCCTCGGTGAGGATGTTGGTGGGGATCATCATCGTCGTGTAGACGATGATCGGCGCGACGAGGTTGGGCAGCAGTTCCTTGAACAGGATGTAGAACCGGCCGGCGCCCAGGGACCGGGCGGCCTCGACGTACTCGCGCTCACGCATGGACAGCGTCTGACCGCGCACCACGCGTCCGATGTAGGGCCAGCCGAAGAAGCCGATGACCAGGATCATCACGAACACGCGCACGTTGGACCCGGACAGGCCCAGCATGTTGTTCGGCATGACGGAGACCAGGGCGATCGTGAACAGCAGCTGCGGGAAGGCCAGCAGGCCGTCCATCACGCGGCTGATGAGCGAGTCCACCCAGCCGCCGAAGAAGCCCGCGAGGATGCCGAGGACGGTGCCGAGGACCACCGCGACGACGGCGGAGAGGAAGCCCACCAGGAGGGAGACACGGGCGCCGTAGAGGATGCGGGCGAGGATGTCGCGGCCGTTGACCGGCTCGACGCCCAGCAGGTGGTCGCCGCTGATGCCGCCCAGAGATCCCTTGGGGGTACCGAACAGCGGGTCGATCAGGCTCTCGTTGTAGGCGTCCGGGTCCTGACCGAGCAGGTGGGTGATCACTGGTGCGAGGAGGGCGACCACGATGAGGACGAGCACGACGATGCCGCCCGTGAGGGCGAGCTTGTCCCGCTTCAGGCGCTCCCAGGCGATCCGGCCCAGGGAACGCCCCTGAACGGCCTTCTCGCCGGCGGTCGCCGCCGCCGCTTCCTCGGCCGCGCTCGGGGCCGCTTCCGCGGTCGGCTCGTGCAATGGTGCCGTCATCTGGCAGGGACCCCTCTCAACCGGCTGTAGCCGGCTTGCACTTGCCGCTGGTAGCGGCATGATCACTCTCACCTGAGCAGGGGTGAACACCCCTTGGAGCGCGAGTCTTCAACGCTGCGGTGACCGGTTACCAGAGTTGGCGGTGAATGGATGCGCAACCGTGATACGAGCATGAAGTTTCGTTATCCGAACGACGGGTAACACCTGTCGGACAGGGGCAAGCCTGACAAGACGTCATATCGTCGGGCCAAAGTCCCTGGTCTACACGCGGAGATCCGGCCGCGGACACACTCCCACGCCCGGAATCGCCGAGCATCGAGTGACCCAGGTCACAGCATGCCGCGGACTCGCTCCCGCCCCAAAAGAGACAACAGAGGCATTCGACACGGACGACGCCTGCCTCCATGAGAAAGAACACCACGACGTGTTCGACGCCGTCACGGTGAAGCCCTTCCCGCGCAGTACGACAACACCGGGGCCGCCTCTCTTCGGCGAGACGCGGACCGATGCTCTCAGTAGCCGCCGGGGGCCGGCGGATAGCCGTACCCCGCGGCCGGTGCCGGTGGCAGGGCCGCGTGGGCCTCGCGGTCGTAGAACGGCCGGGCGGTCGCCCGCATCCACATCACCACCGGGTCGTACTCGTCGGTCATGGCGACCGTCGACACCGGCAGCCCGTCCGGCACCGCCCCGATGGACTGCTGCATCATCGCCCGCACCGAATCCACGGCCGGCGGCGACGTGTCGTACACGTCGAGCCCGATCGCGAGATAGGGCGCCCCGAGCGCAGGCTGCACCCAGGCGCGCCGCAGCGAGCGGATCGCGAGCGTACGGTGGGCGTTCTGCGACAGCAGCGCGTAGAACTGCGGGATCTCGATGGCCGGTTCGGCGAGCCGCAGCGGCCCGGCGGGCTGGCGGTCCAGGCCGGTCGCGATCCGGCGCAGATCCAGCCAGGGGATGCCGACCCCGCCGCCCGGGGCGTGCGGGTTGAGCCACAGGCCGAATTGGTCGGGATAGAGCGTGCGGGCCACGTCGAGGCCGTCGACCACCTCGTACGAACGGTTCCAGCCGCTCGCCGACAGTTCCTGGGCCGAGGTCACGCAGGGGGCGTAACCGTGGCCGTCGACCTCCATGTTCCCGTACTGGGCGTCGGGGGAGCCGCCCTGACCGTGCCAGAGCAGCATCCAGATCTGGCCGGAGGAGGGCGTGGCGAGGGCGCGGAGGAGTGCCTCGTAGGCGTCGTAGCGCCCGGGGGTTACCTGGCGCAGCATGTGCTCGACCTGTCCGGTCGCCGCGGTGCCGCTGGCGCTCACGTGTTACCGCCCCTTCATTGAGTTGCCCCGCGTTGGAGGTCGCCCCGCGTTTGGAGACAGCTTAAGGGCCGAGGGGATGGAGGCCGGTTGTCCGTCGGCGGGTGCGGCCGGCCGGTGGCCGGCCGCCCCCGCCCGCCGGAGCCGCGGATCGGCACGGCCACACGCCCCTGGTCGGCCGCCTCGGGGCGTTCCTAGTGGCCGTGCTGATAGAAGGGGCGGACGTTCTCCCGCATCCAGTGGCCCACGGGGTCGTCCGCCACGTCCAGCAGGACCAGGTTCACCGGCCACTTGACCGGGACCCTGCCGAGGGCCTTGCCCAGCGCCTCCAGGGGCAGCGCCCTGATGTCCCCCTCCCACTGGGAGAGTTCGACGCCCACGAACATCACGGGGTCCGCCGTCTCGACCACGGCCAGGCAGCGGCGGGCCGTGGCGACCACGCCGGTCTGGGCGAACTCGGCGGAGGCCAGGGCCAGGAAGTCCACCGGATCGTCCTGCCAGTCCGGTTCGAAGAGCCGGACCCGGCCGCCCGAGGCGGGGCCGTCCAGTTCGCTGCGGCCGGACCGGCACAACTCGGCGACCGCCTCCGGCGGCAGCGGGACACCCACCACTCCCCCGGGGTTCACGGCGATGCCCACCTGCGTCGGCAGGCCGCGGGCGAACTCGACGGCCGGGGCGATCGTGTACGACAGATGGGCGCCGACCACCTGGCGGAACTGCTCCTCGGAGCTGAAGACCGGGACGTACACCCGGCCCTCGATCTCCGTGGTGGGCAGATCCAGCGGGCCGCTGTGCGGGCCGCCGCCCTCCGGAAGGGGGATCCACAGGAAACTGCGGCCCAGTACCTCGATGAGCCGGCCCGCCGCCTCGGGGACGCCGAGAGAGGCCGACAGGACCTCCTCCAGCTCGTTGCCGGGCCAACCGCCGTGCGGGTGGGGGTGCGCCTGTGCCGGGAAGTCCGCGGGAATGTCCGCCGGATAGTCCATCTGCCTACCGCCTGCTGGAAACCGCTGCTGCTGAGGCTGAAAAGGCTAGCGGGTGGCTGTGACAATGCCTCACCCCATGACCCGGTCCGCTCTCTGGAAGCCTCACCCGGCGGGCTTCTCCGCCTTCCGGAAGGCGATCCGGCACAGCACGTCCGCCGCGTCCCGGTCAAGGAGCACCGCCGAGCCCACGCCCTCGGGCAGCCCGCCCTTCTCCGCCGCGCGCACCAGGCGGGCGGCGGCGTGACGGTGGCGCAGGAAGGCGTACCGGGAGACGCCCCGGCCGCGCTCGCGCTGCCCGTCCAGGGCCGTGCCGGGCGTGACGTCCAGGAGCAGCAGGTGCAGGGTGCCGCCGCGGCGGCGGGCCGCGCGGGCCAGCCAGTCGCGCACCCAGGCCTGGGTGCCGCAGTCGTGCACCACCACGCCCTCGCCGGTGCGCAGCGCGCGGCGCAGCCCGGCGTAGTGGGAGAGGCGGACCAGCGGGCGGTAGAGGGCGTACGGCAGGAGGCGGGCCAGGCGGGCGTCCCAGCGGTCGCGGGTGTCCTGGGAGTCGATCCTGATGCCCTGGACGGTGCGGTGCATCAGGGTGGACTTGCCGCTGCCCGGCAGCCCGGTGACCACGACCAGGTCACGGGGGCCGAAGAGCAGGCCGTGCGGGCCGCGGCCGGCGCGGTCGCGCAGATCGCGGACGACCGGCGCCATGGGGGTCCCCCCGCGCGAGCGCGGCCGAGCGCGGGAGAGCTCCCCGCACCGCTCGCGGGCCGGGGCCGTCGGCTGCTCGGGCAGGGCGATGCCCGTCGTCGCGTATGCCGTGGTCCTTGTCACCGTGATCGTCCTCCCTGGGGGTTCAGGAAAGGTTCTCCCCACTTAACGTAAAGAGAAGGTAATGCACGGTGTCTCGCGGTTCGGTCCGCTTCCGGCCACAGGCCTGTTACAAAGCTCCGCCCGGCATGCAATGATGTGCCCGCCAACTGCATACCGGCCGTTTGAATCCGCGCGGGAGAGTCCTCAGCAGCCTTCGCTGGGGCGCCGAAGGAGCAAGTCCCTCCCTTGAATCTCTCAGGCCCCGTTACCGCGCGGGCGAGGCACATCTGAAAAGCGGGCCGCCGTGTCGGTGGCCCCACCCAAGGTGCAAGCCGTGACCACCGGTGTGGTCAGGGCGAACCTCTCAGGTTCCGATGACAGATGGGGAGGACAGACCTCGCCTGTCATGCCCTGGGATCTTTGGGAGACGACCGACCGATGAGCAGTTCCGATTCCGCTGGACTCCGCCGTACCGCGCTCGATGCCCTGCATCGCTCGCTCGGCGCCACCATGACCGACTTCGCAGGCTGGGACATGCCCCTGCGCTACGGATCCGAGCGCGACGAGCATGTCGCCGTGCGGACCAGGGCCGGGCTCTTCGACCTCTCCCACATGGGCGAGATCGCCGTGACCGGCCCCCAGGCGGCCGCCCTGCTGAACCACGCCCTGGTCGGCAACATCGCCTCCGTCGGCGTCGGGCGCGCCCGCTACACCATGATCTGCCGGGCCGACGGCGGCATCCTCGACGACCTGATCGTCTACCGGCTGGCCGAGACCGAGTACCTCGTCGTGGCCAACGCCTCGAACGCCCAGGTGGTCCTCGACGCACTGACGGAGCGTGCCGCCGGGTTCGACGCCGAGGTGCGGGACGACCGGGACGCGTACGCGCTGATCGCCGTCCAGGGACCGGAGTCGCCGGGGATCCTGAAGTCGCTGACCGACGCCGACCTGGACGGCCTGAAGTACTACGCGGGGCTGCCCGGCACCGTCGCCGGGGTCCCGGCGCTGATCGCACGCACCGGCTACACCGGCGAGGACGGCTTCGAGCTGTTCGTGAAGCCCGAGCACGCGGTGCGGCTGTGGCAGGCGCTGACCGAGGCGGGTTCCCCGGTGGGCCTGGTGGCCTGCGGGCTGTCCTGCCGGGACACCCTGCGCCTGGAGGCGGGCATGCCGCTCTACGGGCACGAGCTGACCACCTCGCTGACCCCCTTCGACGCCGGCCTCGGCCGGGTGGTGAAGTTCGAGAAGGACGGCGACTTCGTGGGGCGCGAGGCGCTCCGGGAGGCCGCCGACCGTGCCGCGGCCGAGCCGCCGCGGGTGCTGGTCGGCCTGGTCGCCGAGGGCCGCCGGGTGCCGCGCGCCGGATTCCCGGTGGTGGCCGGCGGCGAGGTGATCGGCGAGGTCACCTCCGGCGCCCCCTCCCCCACGCTGGGCAGGCCGATCGCCATGGCGTACGTCGACGCGGCGCACGCGGCGCCGGGCACCGCGGGTGTCGGCGTGGACATCCGGGGCAGCCACGAACCGTACGAGGTCGTGGCCCTGCCGTTCTACAAGCGCCAGAAGTAGACCCCGAAGCAGATCCAGAAGGGGACACTGAGCCCGGCGGCGCGTGACCCTGCGCACATTTCCGCTGCTCACACGTGTTTCCAGCAGTCCTCTTTCACCACCACTCCCCCGCGTACAGGAGAATTCAGGCCATGAGCAACCCCCAGCAGCTGCGTTACAGCAAGGAGCACGAGTGGCTGTCGGCCGCCGCGGACGGCGTGGCGACGGTCGGCATCACGGAGCACGCGGCCAACGCGCTCGGTGACGTCGTCTTCGTCCAGCTCCCGGCCGTCGGTGACACCGTGACCGCGGGCGAGTCCTGCGGCGAGCTGGAGTCGACCAAGTCGGTCTCCGACCTCTACTCGCCGGTCTCCGGTGAGATCACCGAGATCAACGAGGACGTCGTGGACGACCCGTCCCTGGTGAACTCGGCCCCCTTCGAGGGCGGCTGGCTGTTCAAGGTGCGTTTCGCGGACGAGCCGGCCGACCTGCTCTCCGCCGACGAGTACACCGCCTTCACCGCCGGCTGAGGAGACGTAGAAACAGATGTCCGTTCTGAACACGCCCCTGCACGAGCTCGACCCCGAGGTCGCGGCGGCCGTCGACGCCGAACTGGCGCGCCAGCAGTCCACCCTGGAGATGATCGCCTCGGAGAACTTCGCTCCGGTCGCGGTCATGGAGGCGCAGGGCTCGGTACTCACCAACAAGTACGCCGAAGGCTATCCGGGCCGCCGCTACTACGGCGGCTGCGAGCACGTCGACGTCACCGAGCAGATCGCCATCGACCGGGTGAAGGAGCTGTTCGGCGCCGAGTACGCCAACGTGCAGCCGCACTCCGGTGCCTCCGCCAACCAGGCGGCCCTGTTCGCGCTGGCCCAGCCCGGCGACACCATCCTGGGTCTGGACCTGGCGCACGGCGGCCACCTGACCCACGGCATGCGGCTGAACTTCTCCGGCAAGCAGTTCGACGTCGTCGCCTACCACGTCGACGACGCCGGACTCGTCGACATGGCCGAGGTGGAGCGGCTCGCCAAGGAGCACCGGCCGAAGGTGATCATCGCCGGCTGGTCGGCGTACCCGCGCCAGCTGGACTTCGCCGAGTTCCGGCGGATCGCCGACGAGGTCGAGGCCTACCTGTGGGTCGACATGGCCCACTTCGCCGGCCTGGTCGCGGCGGGCCTGCACGAGAACCCGGTGCCGTACGCCGACGTGGTCACCTCCACCACCCACAAGACCCTCGGCGGTCCCCGCGGCGGGATCATCCTGGCCCGCCAGGCCTTCGCGAAGAAGCTGAACTCGTCCGTCTTCCCGGGCTTCCAGGGCGGTCCCCTGGAGCACGTGATCGCGGCGAAGGCGGTCTCCTTCAAGGTCGCCGCCTCGGAGGACTTCAAGGAGCGCCAGCGTCGTACGGTGGAGGGTGCGCGCATCCTCGCCGAGCGGCTGACGGCGGCGGACGCCCGCGAGGCCGGCGTGAACGTGCTGTCCGGAGGTACGGACGTCCACCTGATCCTCGTCGACCTGCGCGCGTCCGAGCTGGACGGGCAGCAGGCCGAGGACCGTCTCCACGAGGTCGGCATCACGGTCAACCGCAACGCCGTCCCGAACGACCCGCGGCCGCCGATGGTGACCTCGGGTCTGCGGATCGGCACCCCGGCGCTGGCCACCCGAGGCTTCACGGCCGAGGACTTCGCCGAGGTCGCGGACGTGATCGCGGAGACGCTGAAGCCGTCCTACGACGCGGCGGCCCTGAAGGCCCGGGTCCAGGCCCTGACCGACAAGCACCCGCTGTACCCCGGTCTCGACAAGTAGTTCCCTGGTGGGGGCACCCGATGGCGTGTGCCCCCACCCTTTTCGGAGGAGTTCCCGTGGCCATCTCGGTCTTCGACCTGTTCTCGATCGGCATCGGCCCGTCGAGCTCCCACACCGTCGGCCCGATGCGCGCGGCCCGCATGTTCGCACTGCGCCTGCGCAACGAAGGGCTGCTGGACTCCGTCACCTCCATACGCTCCGAGCTGTACGGGTCGCTCGGTGCGACCGGCCACGGCCACGGCACCCCGAAGGCGGTGCTGCTCGGTCTGGAGGGCGCCTCGCCGCGCACCGTCGACGTGGAGGGCGCGGACGACCGGGTCGAGACGATCAAGGCCACGAAGCGCCTGTCGCTCCTCGGCGAGCACGAGATCGCGTTCTCCTTCGACGCCGACCTGAAGCTGCACCGCCGAAAGACCCTCCCGTACCACGCGAACGGCATGACCCTCTGGGCGTACGACGCGTCCGGGGCGGAGCTGCTGTCCAAGACGTACTACTCGGTCGGCGGCGGGTTCGTCGTCGACGAGGAGGCGGTCGGCCAGGACCGCATCAAGCTGGACGACACGGTCCTGAAGTACCCCTTCCGCACGGGCGACGAGCTGCTGCGCCTTGCGAAGGAGACGGGTCTGTCGATCTCCGCGCTGATGCTGGAGAACGAGCGGGCCTGGCGCACCGAGGAGGAGATCCGCGAGGGTCTGCTGGACATCTGGCGGGTGATGCAGGCGTGCGTCGCGCGCGGGATGTCGCGGGAGGGGATCCTGCCGGGCGGTCTGCGGGTCCGCCGCCGTGCCGCCGTCACCGCGCGCCAACTGCGCGCCGAGGGCGATCCGTTGGCGCACGCGATGGAGTGGATCACGCTCTACGCGATGGCCGTGAACGAGGAGAACGCGGCGGGCGGCCGGGTGGTCACCGCCCCCACGAACGGCGCGGCCGGCATCATCCCGGCCGTCCTGCACTACTACATCAACTTCGTCCCGGGCGCCGACGAGGACGGGGTGGTCCGCTTCCTCCTCGCCGCCGGCGCGATCGGCATGCTCTTCAAGGAGAACGCCTCCATCTCCGGCGCCGAGGTCGGCTGCCAGGGCGAGGTCGGTTCCGCCTGTTCGATGGCGGCGGGCGCGCTGGCCGAGGTGCTGGGCGGATCCCCCGAGCAGGTCGAGAACGCGGCCGAGATCGGCATGGAGCACAACCTCGGCCTCACCTGCGACCCGGTCGGCGGCCTGGTCCAGATCCCCTGCATCGAGCGCAACGGCATGGCCGCGGTCAAGGCGGTCACCGCGGCCCGCATGGCCATGCGCGGCGACGGCTCCCACAAGGTGTCCCTGGACAAGGTCATCAAGACCATGAAGGACACGGGCGCCGACATGAGCGTCAAGTACAAGGAGACGGCCCGCGGCGGGCTGGCGGTGAACATCATCGAGTGCTAGGGAAAGAGGCCCTGACCAGCGCGTTCGTTTCCTTCGGCGCTGTCGGGGCCTTCCCCGCTCACCTGGCGCGAGGTCCCCGTGCGATCTCCCTGCCGGTCGGTCCTACTTCTCGGCCGTGCCGGGCTTTCCGCCGAGGGACTCCTGGTAGATGTCCGCGTAGGTGCGCGAGTCCTTGATCAGGTCGTCGCAGAAGGCAGCGACGTCGTCACCGATGAGTTCCAGGACTCCCTGGCCGGACGCGACGCCCTCCTCGAAGAAATCGACGATCCCGGGGAGCAGGGTCCCGTCGGACAAGCCGACCGGTCCGACCTTGAAGAGGTACTTCTGCATCTCCCTGTAGACGATCTGATAGTCCGCCGGGAGCGCCTTGACCCGTGCCATGTGCGCTCGCCACTGCTTCTTGCCTTCGATGATGTCTTGGATGCTCACGTCAGCCTCCCAGCCGGCCCAATTTCCTGGCGACGTTCCGGTTCAACTGCTCGCGCCACCGGTCCCGATAGCTCCGAGCCCCTTCTCCGCCGGCCAGCGCCGCGCAGAAGCCCGCGACGTCGTCGCCCAGCACCTCGTGAACGCTCTGTCCGTCCGCCGCAGTCTCCTCGAGCAGCCCCAGGGCACCGTCGAGGATCGGCATCAGGTTGCGACCCGTGAAGTCCCCGTAGGGGAAGAGTTGGGCCTTGATCTGTTCCCACGCCGCCCGGTAGTCGGCCGGCAATGCCCCGGCCCGGGCTTCGAACGCCTTCCATTCCCGGGTGAGGTCGCTGCCGGTAACGGTCTCCCAGAAGTTCATCGCCCGCCCTCCTTGAGCTTGTCGATCCGTGAGGAGAGGTACTCCCATTTCACCCAGAACTTCGCGAGCTCTTCGCGCCCCGCGTCGTTGAGCGCATAGAACTTGCGCGGCGGACCCATCCCGGACGGTCGTTTCGTCACCTGGACGAGCCCGTTCTTCTCCAGCCGCAGCAAGATCGTGTAGACCGTGCCCTCGATGACGTCGGCGAAGCCGAGTTCGTTCAGCCGACGCGTGATGGCGTACCCGTAGGTCTCCTCCCTGCCGACGATCTCCAGCACGCAGCCCTCGAGCGTGCCCTTCAGCATCTCCGTCAGGTCGTCCATCACGGGGCCCCTCTGCGATTCTCCGGTACTGCGTAGTACCGAGTACCACTATACGGTAACACCGAGTAGCTCGGCGGGCGACATGTGCGAGGACCGGATCAAGCCGGCGCCGCTCGTGGTGCCCCCGGCCCTCGGGGCCGTCGAATTCGTACCGCGGTGACCGGAGTTCCCCCTGGGGCTACCGCGCAGTAACCGCATGCTTCTACGCTTCCGCCAACTCACCATCAAACTGAGGGAGTTGGGTCATGCGGGTTCTCAGACGGCTGGCGGCGGTCGTCGCCGCCGGGGCGCTGTTCCTGGTGGTCCCCGGCACCGCGCACGCGGACACGGGTTCGACGAAGTTCTCCGGGACCACCGCCATCGGTACGCACAACGCGTACGAGAAGGACAAGTACACCTACTGGGCGCAGGCGCTGGACTCCGGGGCCTCGCTGCTGGAGCTGGACGTGTACGCGGACAGCATCACCAAGCGGTGGCGGGTCAGCCACAGCAACCCGTTCGGCAACGACAACAACTGCGAACACGCCGACACGCCGAGCGAGTTGTACAGCCAGAGCCGGAACCAGGACCTGGGCAGCTGCCTCGACAACATGGCCGCCTGGGAGCAGCTGCACCCGGACCACGCGCCCATCGTCGTCAAGGTCGAGCTGAAGGTCGGGTTCAACAACAACGTGGGCCTCGGGCCCGACGAGTTCGACACGCTCGTCTCGCAGAAGCTCGGCAACAGCGTGTACAAGCCCGCCGACCTGCTCGGCTCCTCCTACGCCACGCTCGACGCGGCCGCCAAGGCCGACGCCTGGCCCAGCCGGGACGCGCTCAAGGGCAAGTTCATCTTCGAGCTGATCCCGGGCACGGTGGAGCAGGCCAACCCGTTCGACCACTACTGGACCGACGAGGAGTACGGCGACCACCTCCGGGACCTGTACGCCGCCGGGCAGATCTCCGCGGCCCAGGCCTTCCCGGCCGTGCTGGGCGCGGCGAACGGGGACCCGCGCACCAGCCGGTACGACGCCAGTATCCAGCCCTGGTTCGTGTTCTTCGACGGCGACGCCGCGACCTACGTCAACAACGGCTACGACACGTCGTTCTACTCCACGAACCACTACATCCTGATCATGACGGACGCCAACAACGTCTCACCGGCGATCTCCTCGACCAGCCCGACGGACGCCGAGGTCGCGGCGCGGCTCGCGCTGCTCGCGGCCGACCACGCCGCCGTCATCACCTCGGACTGGTCGACGAAGTCGGCGGCCGTGCTCGGCGAGGTGGCCACCCGAAGCTGACAAATCACGCGCCCACGCGGATCGCCGGTGCCGATCCGGGGAATACGGAATCTGCCGTTGCAATTCCTGCCCCCCACTCTTTGCCCTCCCCTCCCCACCGGCACCCAGGGAGCCCCCCACATGCTGCACGGAATCGACGTGAGCGCGTACCAGTCCTCCGCCTACGACACGGACGGCCTCTCCTTCGTCTTCATCAAGGCGACGGAGGGGCGTTCGTACGTCAATCCCAAGCTCGCCGCCCAGACCAAGACCGGCCGCGACGCCGGACTGGTCGTCGGCTACTACCACTTCCTCTGGCCGGGCAACCTCACCGCCCAGGCCGAGTACTTCGTCGAACACGCCCCGGAGAAGGCCGGTGAGATCCTCGCCGTCGACTGGGAGACCACCGGCGACGGCACGCACGCGAGCAACGCCGAGAAGGATCGTTTCATCCGATCAGTGCAGGAACTGCGGCCCAGCCACCGGGTGGTGCTCTACACCAACCGCAACTTCTGGCTGAACGTCGACAGCACCTCGTTCGCCGGCGACGGCCTCTGGATCGCCGACTACGTCAGCGCCGGCCACCCGCGCATCGAGGCCAAGTGGCGTTTCCACCAGTACACCAGCGACCCGCACGACAAGAACGTGGCGGACTTCGCCAGCAAGGCCGCCCTCACCTCCTGGGCGAAGAAGGGGGATTGAGCGCGGCCCGGCGACGGCGACGGCCTCGGCCGTCGTCCGGTGCGGCACGGGCGGCGGGACCGGGCTCCCCGGATCGGTCCCGCCGCCGGCCGTCCCCGTGGCCCCGCCCGTGCCGGGAGCGTCCCCCGGTCTCGCTCTCGCACGTGACGGTTCCCCCGAAGCCCACGGGGAGTCCGGGTGGCGCCGGGCGACCGGACACAGCGCCCCGGCCGCCGGCGCGGCCTGCCGTGTCCTGGATAGAACCCGCCGGCGCCCACGTCTACGCCATATGGCGCACAGCGCGCCGATCCCGGTCCGGGTGTGCGCAAGCCCCGGGGCCCACTCCGCCGTCCTAGCCCCGGAAGCCGTCCGGCCGCTCCGGGGACGCCTCCGCCAGGGCCTTCCGTACGCCCTCGACGCCGTCCCGCAGGCCGTACACCGGGGTGCCCGGCTGCTGGCGCCAGGAGTCGTCGATGCCACCGTTGTCGACCGTGTCGAAGCCGAGTTCGTCGATCAGGGCGCGGACGACCCGCTTGGCCGCCTCGTCGTCGCCGGAGACCGGGACGGCCTGCCGGCCGGGGTCGCCGGCCGGGCGGTGGCGGTCCAGGATGTCCTGGGCGAAGGTGCCGTTGAAGGCCTTGATCACGGGGTGCCCGATCTGCCGCTCGGTCCAGCGGCTCTCCGTGAGACCCCGGTCCTCGATCTCGTCGATACGGCCGTCCCGCTCCCGCGGGTAGTAGTTGCCGGTGTCGATCACGGCGACGTTCGCCGCCGCGCCGTCCAGCAGGCCCGCCGGCAGGTTCGGGACCGCCTTCACCGGGACCGTGACGACCACGACCTCAGCCCCGCGCGCGGCCTCCTCGGCCGGTACGGCGGTCGCTCCCGTCTCCTCGGCCAGTTCGCGGAGGGTCTCGGGGCCGCGCGAGTTCGCCACGGACACGTCGTGACCGAGGGCGGTGAGCCGCCGGGTGAGGTTGCCGCCGATGTTGCCCGCGCCGATGATGCCGATCTTCATGACACGCCCTTCGAGAGTCGATGCACATGCGTACACACACTGCTGCGGTACATCAACCTCGGGTGTGCCTGACCTGTTCCACGGCTGCGCCGACCGGGTGAGGCGCCGGTTCCGGCCCTCAGAGCCGTACGACGATCTTGCCCAGGTGGGCGTTGGACTCCATCAGACGGTGCGCGTCCCGGATGCGGTCCAGGCCGTCCAGCACCTCACCGACGACCGGGCGGAAGCCGCCGTCGGCCAGGCCCGCGTTGAGGAAGGCGGTGGAGCGGCGACGTCCCTCCGGGGTGGAGGTGAGGACCTGGTTGGCGTACGTGTGGATGGTGAAGGGCCAGTTCCAGGGGATCTCGGCGGGCCGCCGGTCCAGCCAGCCGTAGACCACCATGGAGCCGCCCGGCGCCAGTCCCTCCGCCAGCGGACGGAAGCCGGGCCCGCCGATCGCGTCGAACATCACCTCCGCTCCCCTGCCCCCGGTGAGCCGCCTGACCTCCTCGGCAACGGCCTCCGCCGTCGTGTCCGCTGTGACGATCACCTCCGCCGCGCCCAGCTCCAGCAGCCGCTTCCGCTTGGCCTCGGTGCGGGTGGTGACGATCGGGGTCGCGCCGATGCGGCGGGCGACCTGGATCGCGGCGGTGCCGACCCCGCTGGACGCCCCGGTGATCAGTACGTGGTCGCCGGGCCGCAGCCCCCCGGTCTCCAGCAGTCCGCCGTACGCCGTCGTGTACGTCAGCCAGGCCGCGGCGCCGGTGACCGGGTCCACGGTGGCGGGGCGGGGTACCACCGAGGCCGCGGGCAGCACCACCCGTTCCGCGTAGACGCCCTGCGCGCTCATCTCGATCCCGGGGCCGGTCGTCACCGGGTCGCCGACAGCGGGTTCGGTGACGCCCTCACCGACCGCTTCGACGACTCCGGCGGCCTCGTACCCGAGCCGGGAGGCGGGCAGGGACGGCTGGTAGTAGTAAGTCCCCGCCCGGAACAGGGCTTCCGCGCGGTTGAGGCCCAACGCCTGGACGCGTACGGCGACCTGGCCGGGGCCGGGGTCCGGGACGGGTGCGTCCTCGACGGTCAGGACGTCGGGTCCGCCTACTTCGTGGAAGAGCACGGTACGTGCGGTGTTCGTCATGTGATCGACGCTAGGCGGCACCCACGAGACGAACCATGTCCTGCTGACTCGCTTTTCTGTCCGTCCGTCTCGCCCGGCACCCGCTCGGCTAGCGTTCGGGCATGGACGTACTGAGCGACGCGGTCGCCGCGATGCGCACCGGACGGCCGCACTCCTCCCGCCGGGACAAGCACGCGCCCTGGGGGATGCGGTTCGCGGCCTCGGAGGGCGCCGGGTTCCATGTGGTGCTGCGCGGGTCGGCCTGGCTCGTCCCGGCGACGGGCCGGCCGGTGGCGGTGGGACCGGGGGACGTGGTGTTCCTGGCCCACGGCCACGGTCACGCGCTGGCCAGCGGACCGAACGCACCGCTGGAGGACGTGCGGCCCGGCCCGGACGGCCGCTGGCCCGAACCACCGGTCCCCGCCCGGGAATCGGAACCGGACACGGTCCTGCTGTGCGGTGCCTACCGGCTGGACCGCTCCCGCCCCCACCGGCTGCTGTCCGAGCTGCCGGAGGTGATCCACCTGCCCGCCCGGGTGGGCACCCACCGCTCGCTGCGGGCCGCGGTGGAACTGCTGGGTATGGAACTGGAGGACCGGCAGCCGGGCGCGGACGCGATCGTCACCTCGCTGCTCGACACCCTGCTGCTCTACATCCTGCGGGCCTGGTGGCTGCGGGAGCGCGGCGCCGGCCAGGACCGGGGCTGGTCCGCCGCGCTGGCCGACCCCGCGGTCTCGGCGGCGCTGCGCGCCATCCACAGCGAGCCGGCGCGCTCCTGGACGGTGGCGGAGCTGGGCGCGCGGGGCGGACTCTCCCGCGCGGCCTTCGCGCGCCGCTTCACCGCTCTGGTGGGTGAACCGCCGTCGGCCTATCTGACCTGGTGGCGGATGACCACGGCGGGCCGCCTGCTGCGCGAGGACGCTCTCCCGCTCCGGCAGGTGGCCGAGCGCACCGGCTACACCTCGGAGTTCGCCTTCGCCAAGGCCTTCAAGCGGGAGTACGGCGTGGCACCGGGCCAATACCGCAGGTCGGCCGGCCAACCCGCGAACGGATCCACCGCATCCGCCGGCTCCGCCCGGCCCACCGCCTAGCCCGCGAGCGGATCCGTCGGCCCCGACCGCAGTGTCAGGGCCCGGCACCCGCCGGACCGCCCGCGTCGAGTCCCAAGGCGGGGAACGGCCCCCGGGTATGAGAAAAGGGGGCCCGGGTTCCGGGCCCCCGCACTCTTCGCTCCCGACGCCTACTTGCTCAGGTGGGCCCAGAACTCGTCGAACGACAGAACCTTGTCGCCGTTCAGGTCGCGGCTGTTGATGATCGCCTGGGCGACCGTCTCGGTGACGTTCCAGTCGCCGCCCTGCGCGAGGGCGCTCTTGAACTCGACGGCGGTGATGAAACCGTCACCGTCCGCATCGATCCGCTGGAAGTGAATGCGCGCTTCTTCGATGTCCGCCACCGATCCGCCCCTTTTGTTCGTATTGCCTGTGCCGTGTCGGCGTACTGTCGCAGGTCAGATTAACGGTCCACGCGAGCCCGCAGAGCCGCGACCGCCCAGGCGAACTCCTCCGCGTGGACGTTGAGGGGCCGGCCCTTCAGCACGGCGAGCAGTTCGCGGTAGCGGGCGAGCCGGTCGTTGAAGGCGGCGTCCAGCCGTTTCAGCACGGCGGCCGGGTCGGCGTCGCCCAGCAGCCCGCGCAGCACCTCGTCGGCCTCCGGCGCCTCGGGCGCGATGCCCCGCCGACGCGCCTCACCCACCAGGTCGATGAGCCGTTTCATGAACCACAGGGAGGTCCCGGCGGGCACATCGGGCCCCCGATCGGCCGCGTTGAACTCGGTCGCCCTGCGCATCTGGGCCCGGAAGTCCGGGTCCTGGACCATCTCGGCCAGCTCCACCCACACGTCGACCTGCTCGGGCGTCGGGTCCTCCGGCAGCTCCGCCACGGTGGCGAGCATCCGCTTGCGGACCTCGGGATCGACGGTGTCGAGCCCGTGCAGCGTCTCCTCGACGAACTCCTCCAGGATCCGCCGCCGCTCGGCCGCCGACAGCCGCGCCAGTTTGTTCATCAGGGTCGTCTCCTCCGCACTCGAACCGCGTCGCGCCACCGTCGACAGCACCGCCCGGGTCACCTTCAGCGACCGGATCTGCGCGTCCAGCGCCGCCACGTGCGCCGCCGCGACCTCCGCCACCGTCTGCTCGCCGGACAGGACCGCACGCACGTGCGCCAGGCCGAGGCCCAGTTCGCGCAGGGTGCGGATCAGCTCCAGCCGGGCGAAGGACTCGGCGTCGTACAGCCGGTAGCCGCCCGACGAGCGGCCCACCGGGGTGAGCACGCCCTCGTCGGACCAGTAGCGGATGGTGCGCACGGTCAGCCCGGTCGCGCGTGCCAGCTCGCCGATGGTGAGAAGTCCGGTGCCGTTGTCGATCACGTCTGCGAGTGTGGGCCTTCCAGCGGGTGGAGAGTCAAGGAGCGGGAACGGCCATGGAGACCTTGCGGGACATTCTCGACGCGGCGGCCCGTGGTGTCTTCCCGCCGCCCGACGGCCGTACGACCGTCGTCCCGCAGCCGTCCGAACGGGACGCGGGCGTGCTCTCCTTCACCGCGCACTCGGTGGTCTTCACCGACGAGGACCCGGAGTGGGTGTACGACACTCTGCGCGCGCTCCCCTGCGACCCGCTGTGCGCGACCATGAACGCGCGCTTCCTCATCGCCCTGATGGACCGCACGGGCCGCGAGCAGGAGACCATCGACGCGCTGCTGGTCGCCGCCCCGCTCCCGGGCCGACCGGACCTCCCGCTGACCGAACTCACCGGCCCCGACCACTCCCGGGTCACCTATGCCCGCGCCCGCCGCGAAGAGGTGCGCGCCTGGGCGACGGAGGGCGGGGTGGTCGTCCTGGGCCGGGGGGTCGCCGGTCGCCTCGAGGTCTCGGTGGAGGTGGACGAGGGGGTACGGCGGAGGGGGCTGGGCCGGGCCCTGGTGACCGCCGCCCGGCAGCTGGCCGGGGAGCCCCTGTGGGCGCAGATCGCCCCGGGGAACGCCCGCAGCGTACGGGCGTTCCAGGCGGCCGGCTATCTGCCGGTCGGCGCCGAGGCACTGCTGCTCAGGGCGTGAACCCCCGCCGGCCCGGGGCGGTCAGCGGAAGATGCCGGTGTGGCCGAGGGAGTAGCGGCCCGGCTGCGGATAGACGGCGAGGCCGTGCGGGCCGCTGCCGACGTGGATGCGGGCCAGTTCGGTGCCGGTGCGGGTGTCGATGGCGTACACCTCGGAGTTGTAACGGCCGGACAGCCACAGGATCTTGCCGTCCGCCGACACGCCGCCCATGTCCGGGCTGCCGCCGCCCGGCAGCCGCCACTTCTTCGTCAGCCGGTTCTGGGCGAAGTCGAAGACGGAGATGGTGCCCTCGCCCCGGTTGGAGACGTACATCTCGCGGGAGTCCCGGCTGACGTAGAGCCCGTGGGCGCCCTTGCCGGTGGCCAGGAAGGTGGGCTTGGTGAAACGGTCGCCGTCCAGGATCCACAGCCCGTCGGCCATCATGTCGGCGATGTAGAAGAGCTTGCCGTCGGGCGAGACCTTGACGTCCTGCGGCATGGCGCCGTGGAACGGGAGTTTCTCCTGGCGGAGCACCTCCATCTTCTCGGTGTCCACCTTGAGCACCTCCCCGCTGAACTCGCAGGAGACGATGAAGTACCGGCCGTCCAGGGAGAAGTCGGCGTGGTTGACGCCGTAGCAGGTGACCGGGACGGCCTTGACGGTCTGCATGGTGTGCGCGTCCCGGAAGACCAGTTGGCGGTCGTTGGAGGCCATCACGATCGCGTACCTGCCGTTGGGCGTGAAGTACAGGTTGTACGGGTCGTGCACGGCGACCGGCTGCCCGGCCCGGCCGGTCCTCGGGTCGATGGGGGTGAGGCTGTTGCCCAGGTCGTTGTTGACCCACAGGGTCTTCAGGTCCCAGGACGGCACGACGTGCTGGGGCTGGCGGCCCACCCGGATGGTCTCGGTCACCCTGTAGGTCTTCGGGTCGATGACGGAGACCGTGTCGGAGTTGGTGTTGGGGACGTAGATCCGGGTCGGGAAGTCCTTGACTGCGGGCGAGAGGTTGCCGGGGCGGTCGGCGGCGTACACGTCGTGCGGGTCGAGGACCGGGGGCATGCCCGGCAGCACGTCGACGACCGGCTCCGCCTTCTTCGCCTGCGGCTGCGCGGGAGCGGTGCTGCGGGCGGCCGGTGTCCCGGGGTCGGATCCGCCGCCGCACGCGGACAGCAGCGCGAGAGCGGCGAGGGCGGCGAGGGCGGCGGGCAGCCGGGCGGCTTTCGTGGTTGGCATCAGCTCAGCAGCTCCGTGGTGGTGACCGCGCGCAGTCCGCGGCTGTCGAGTTCTTGGAGTACGGCGGGGAGGGCGGCGGCCGTGTCGGGATACCCGAAGTGCATGCTCACCACCGAGCCGCCCGTGACCTCCGCGAGCACCTTGCGGGTGATGGCGGCCGCGCCGGGCCGGGTGTAGTCGAGCGAGTCGACGTCGTAGGACAGCACGTGCGGATAGCCGGCCTCGGTGGCGAGCCGGGCGACGAGCGGCGAGGCAGTGGGTGCCCTGGACGGGCGGAACCAGCTGCCGATCGACCCGGTGAGCCGTCTGAGGCGGTCCGCGCAGTCGGTGATCTCCGCGCGGGCGCCGGCCTCGGCCATGGCGTTGACGGAGATGTGCCGCTGGGTGTGGTTGCCGAGGTCGTGGCCGCCGTCGAGGACGCGGCGGGCCATGGCGGGGTGTGCGTCGAGCCAGCTGCCCACGGCCAGGACCGTGAGGCGGGCGCCGTGTTCCTCGGCGGTGGTGAGGATCCGGGTGGCGAGGGTGGGGTCGCCCTGGCCGTGGAAGGTGAGCGCGACGGAGGTGCTCGCGCGGGGGCCGTGGGTGATCTGGAGCGGCTGTCCGGGAAAGGCGCGGGGGGCGGGGGCGGCGGCGGGTGCGGCCGAGGTGGGGGTGGTCGAGGCGAGGTTGGCGGCAGGGTGCGGGGGTGGTGCGTCTGTACCGGTGGTGCCGCAACCGGTGGCGAGCGTGCCTCCGGCGATGAGGCCGGCGCCCGCACGGAGGACGTCGCGTCGGTTGGAGGTGGTCACTCGCCCCATTTAAGGGGGACTGGGTAAGAAAATGGGTGATTGACCTGATAGGGGGCTAGTCAGGCGAGCCACTCACCGATCGGCCACCCGCATCTCGAACCACGTCGTCTTTCCTCGCGGCAGCAAATCGACGCCCCACCGGTCCGACAGCTTGTCCACCAGGAACAGGCCCCGCCCGCTGATGTCCATGTCCTGAACCGGCATCAGGCACGGCAGCCCTCGCGAGGGATCCCGCACCTCGATCCGGATCCATCCCGGGCGGCGGCGCATCCGCAGGCCGAACACGCGGGCACCGGTGTGCCGTACGGCGTTGCCCACGAGTTCGGAGACGAGTAAGACCGCGTCCTCCGTCATCTTCGGGCTGAGCCGCCACTGACGTAGGACGACGACCTGGGCGAGCCGGCGGGCGGTCGCCGCGGACTCGGGGCGGGACGGCAGCGGAACCTCGGCTTCCGTAGGATTGCCGAAGAGTTCGATCGCCTTGAGTGCCCGCTCGTCCTCGACCGCAGGCGACCACCGCGCCGCGGCCGCACGGCTGTGTCCCCGCGGCTGTTCGATGCCCTCCAGCCCCGCCATGCCCCCATCATGACCGCACGGCGCGCCCTCCGGGGCCGTTCCGGAGGAATACGCCCCCGCGAAGCTCCCACCCGACATCGGCCGAGCGGCATATGCCATCGGCATTTCGGAGGCCCTGACAGCCTGCCCGACCTGCGGCGACGGCTCATCTCCGGGCAATCGACAGACTCCCTCGACAAGGCAGACTTAAGGGTGGGTTAAGACTCCCATAAACCGCCCCATCGAGGGACCCCGGAATCAGACATCACGTCAATTGCAAGCCGTTCGGAGCTTTTACAACCAGACGAAGATCACAGGAACTTCGCCTTGCCCGGCCCTTCCTCCACGAAGCTGCGCATACCGCGCTCCCGATCCTCGGTCGCGAACAGCCCTGCGAACCAGTTCCGTTCGACGGCGAGCCCGGTCTCCAGGTCGGTCTCGACACCGGTGTCGATCGCCTCCTTGGCCGCCCGGAGCGCGATCGCGGGCCCCTGGGCGAGCCGGGCCGCCCAGGCGTGCGCCTCGGTGTAGACGTCGGCGGCGGGTACGACCCGGTCGACCAGGCCGATGGCGAGGGCCTCGTCCGCCTTGACCATACGGCCCGTGAAGATCAGGTCCTTGGCCTTGGAGGGCCCGACCAGACGGGGCAGCCGCTGGGTGCCGCCGGCCCCCGGGATCAGCCCGAGCAGGATCTCCGGCTGACCGAGCTTGGCGTTGTCGGCGGCGATCCGGTAGTCGGCGCACAGGGCGAGCTCGCAACCGCCGCCCAGGGCGTACCCGGTGACGGCGGCGACGACCGGCTTGGGAATCCGGGCGACGGCGGTGAAGGAGTCCTGGAGATCCCGGGAGCGCAGAATCATGGCCGCGTGGTCCATGTTCTGCATTTCCTTGATATCGGCCCCGGCCGCGAAGACCTTCTCACCGCCGTAGATCACAACGGCGCGAACGTCCTCGCGGCGGGTGGCCTCCTCCGCCAGTTCCTTGAGCCGGTCCTGGGTGGCGACGTCCAGGGCGTTCATCGGGGGCCGGTCCAGGCGCAGAGTGCCGACACCTTCGGCGACTTCGAGGGTTACAGTCATGCCTCGCAGGTTAGCGGGCGTTCACTGTCCCTACTCCGCCGACGAACTACGCGGTCCACTGCTTCCAGGACATGTTCCAGCCGTTGAGGCCGTTGTCGGGAGACACGGTCTCGTCGTTCGAGTTCTTCACCGTCACCACATCGCCGATGATCGAGTGGTCGAAGAACCAGGCGGCCGGCACTCCCCGGTCACCCCCGCCCCGGATGTCGCGCAGCCCCACGCACCCGTGGCTGGCGTTGTAGTTGCCGAAGGCGTCCCCGCCCCAGTAGTTGCCGTGGATGAACGTGCCGGACGTGGTCAGCCGCATCGCGTCCGGCACGTCCTTGATGTCGTACTCGCCGCCGTAGCCGACCGTCTCGCCGTTCATCCGGGTCACCCGCAGCTTCTCGCTGATGACCATCTGGCCGTTCCACGTGTCGTAGCCGGGCTTGCCGGTCGTGACGGCGAGGGTCTTCACGACCTTGCCGTCCTGCATGACCTTCATCGTGTGCTTCTTGGCGTCTACGACGGACACCTGGTTGCGGCCGATCGTGAACTTCACGGTCTTGGCCTGCTCCCCGTACACCCCGTCGCGGCCTTCGACGCCGTTGAGGTTCAGGGTGACGGAGACCTTCGTGCCGGACTTCCAGTAGTCCTCGGGACGGAAGTCGAGGCGGTCGTTGCCGAACCAGTGGCCCTGGACGTCGACCGCCGGCTCGGTCTTGACGGTGATCGCCTTCTCGACGGCGGCCGGGTCGGTGATGCCCCGGGTGAAACGTATGGAGAACGGCATCCCGACGCCGACCGTCGAGCCGTCCTCCGGCGTGAAGTAGCCGGTGAACGTGTTCTTCGGGGTGAGCGTGGTGAATGTGGAGTCCTCGGCGGACTCACGCCCCTCGGTGTCCTTCGCGACCGCGTGCACCGTGTACTTCGTGGAGTTGGCGAGATGGCCGGCGGGCGTCCAGCTGGCGCCGCCCGCCGCGATCGTGCCGTCGATCTTGTTGCCCTTGGAGTCCTTGACCTCCACGTCGGTCAGCTTGCCCTTGGCCGCGCTGACCTTGAGCGTCCCGCTGGTGTCCACGCCGGTCGCCCCGGACTTGGGGCTGATGCTGACGGTGGCGACGGACTGCTTGCTCGCCTGCGTCGTGGAGTCCTTCGCCTTGCTGTCCCCGCTGCCCTTGTCGGCGGAGCCGCCGCCCCCGCACGCGGTGACCGCCATGAGCAGAACACCGGCCGCGACGGCCAGACCCTTCCTCCGGGCCTGGACCGTCGCCCCCGATATCGGCCGTACGTTCAAAGTCGTTCTCCCCTCCCAGGGCCTGGTCAGGCCCGCCCCAGCGCGTTCCGCCCGCGCATTGGCGCATATTAACCGGACGGTTTTGAGCTTGGTGTTGGGCGAATGTCACCGTTGCGTCGCAACTTCTGTCGCCTCGCACGGCGGCTTCCGCCCGCACCGAACCGTTCCCCCCACCCGGTTACTTGACCGCGCCGCCCGCCTTCCACTCCTTCCAGCCCATGTTCCATCCTCCGAGGCCATTGTCGGGAGTGACCATTTTGTCGTTGCTGTGCACGACTTCGACGACGTCCCCGATCAGGGTGCGGTCGTAGAACCAGCCCGCGGGCGTGTCCGAGCTGCCGCCCTTCACATCGCGCAGGCCCACGCAGCCGTGGCTGACGTTGACGTGTCCGGGGGCGTCCGGCGCCCAGTAGTTGCCGTGCAGGAAGGTGCCGGAGTCGGTGAGTTTGAGAGCGTGCGGGACGTCGGGGATGTCGTACTCGCCGCCGAAGCCGACCGTGCGGCTGTTCATGCGGGTCACCTCGTGCATCTCCATCACCACCATCTTCCCGTTGTAGGTGGTGTGGGCGGGCGCGCCCGCGGTGATCGGGACGGTGGCGAGCAGGTCGCCGTCGCGGCGGACCTCCATCGTGTGTTTCGCCGCGTCGACGAGGGAGACCTGGCTGCGGCCGACGGTGAAGGTGAACGTCTTGTACTGGAGGCCGTAGACCCCACGGGCCCCCTCGACGTCGCGGAGTTCGAGGCCGACGGTGACGACCGTGCCGGGCTGCCAGTAGTGCGCGGGGCGGAAGTCGAGCCGGTTCTTGCCGAACCAGTGCGGGCGGATCTCGACCGCGGGTCTGGCGCTGACCCGGACGGCGCGCTCGACGGCGGCCCGGTTCTCGATGTCGCGGCTGAAGGCGAGGGAGACGATCATGCCGGTGCCGACGGTGGCTCGGTTCTCGGGGGTGACGTATCCGATGAAGCGTTCGTCGGGGACGAGCGTGGTGAAGGTGGTGTGGCGGGCCGAGCGGCGGCCGTGGCCGTCCAGGGCGACCGCGTCGACCGTGTACTTGGCGGCGAGCGCGAGTTTCGGGTCGTCGGGCCGCCAGGTCGTGCCGTCCGCGGCGATGTGCCCGGGGACCGGGGAGTCCTGGGCGTCCTGGGACTTGACGACGCTGACGGATTCCAGGCGGCCGCCGGGCACCCGTACCGTAAGCCGTTCGCCGGGACGTACGGCCTTGGTGCCGTCGTCCGGGGAGATGCGGATGACGTCCTCGGCGGCCGGGGGTGCGCCGCCGAGGACGTGGTCGATGCCGAGCCCCTCCGTGTCGTCCGAGGAGCAACCGACGGCTCCCGCCAGCAGCCCCGCCCATGTCAGTACCGCGGCCAACGCGGCCCCCGCGCGCCGTGCGCGCCGTTGTGGATGCCTCACGTGGGACTCAACGACCGGGCCCGCCCCGGGGAAACGTGAGTGCGACGCCGGCACTGGGCAGAACAGAGGGAAGGACGACGAGCTGGGGAGCCGCCGCGCCCGCGGGAGAGCCGCCGCGGGCGTGTCCGTAGCGAGCCGCCGACCGTGCCCGGGACCGGGAGTCCGGGCACGGTCGGCTGCCCGGACGCGGGCGGGGTGCGCCCCGGGGGTCGGCGAGCCGCGGGACGACAAAGGGGCCGACAGGTGACGAGCGCAGCCGAGCAGCAGGGGGCACGGGCGCGGGCCCCGAGGGCGGAGGCCCCCGTGGTGAACGGGACGGCCCTGCCCGTCCCGGCCGCCTGGCCGGGGTCGCCGACTCCGCTGGGCGCCCGGTTCCGGGTCGGCCCGGACGGGGTGGCCGGCACCAACTTCGCCCTGTGGGCGGCCGGGGCCGAGGCGGTCCGGCTCTGCCTCTTCGACGAGCAGGGCCGGGAGACCCGGATCCCGCTGACCGAACTGACGCACGAGATCTGGCACGGGTTCGTGCCGGGCGTGCTGCCGGGGCAGCGGTACGGCTACCGGGTCGACGGCCGCTGGGACCCGTGGACGGGCGCCCGCTGGAACCCGGCGAAGCTGCTGCTCGACCCGTACGCGCGAGCGGTGGACGGGGAGTTCGGTCTGCCGCCCGAGGTGTACGGGCATGTCCGGGACTGGCCGGACCAGCAGGTCGCCGACACCGTCCGGGACGGCCGGGACTCGGCGCCGTACGTCCCGAAGGGCGTGGTCGTCCACGATGACGACGACTGGTCCGACGACCACCGCCCGAAGACCCCGTGGGCGGACTCCGTCATCTACGAGCTGCATGTGCGCGGCTTCACCAGACTGCACCCCGGGATACCCGAGGAACTCCGCGGCACCTACGCGGGGCTGGCCCACCCGGCGGCCGTCGAGCACCTCGTGAACCTCGGTGTGACGGCCGTCGAGCTCCTCCCCGTGCACCAGTTCGCGCACGAGGACCACCTGTTGAAGCGGGGCCTGAAGAACTACTGGGGCTACAACTCCATCGGCTACTTCGCCCCGCACGCCGCCTATGCCGCCTCCGGTACGACGGGACAGCAGGTCGGCGAGTTCAAGCGGATGGTGCGCGCGCTGCACGCGGCCGGGATCGAGGTCATCCTCGACGTCGTCTACAACCACACGGCCGAGGCCGGTGAGCTGGGCCCGACGCTGTCCCTGAAGGGCATCGACAACCGGGGCTACTACCGGCTCCAGGACGACGCCCGGCACTTCGCCGACTACACCGGCTGCGGCAACACCCTGCACGTGGTCCAGCCGCATGTGCTGCGGCTGATCACGGACTCGCTGCGCTACTGGGTGACCGAGATGGGCGTGGACGGCTTCCGTTTCGACCTCGCGGCCGCGCTGGCCCGCTCGATGCACGACGTCGACATGCTCTCCCCCTTTCTCGCGGTGATCGCCCAGGACCCGGTGCTGCGCCGGGTCAAGCTGATCGCCGAACCGTGGGACGTGGGCTCCGGTGGCTACCAGGTGGGCGCCTTCCCGCCGCTGTGGACCGAGTGGAACGACCGCTACCGGGACGCCGTCCGGGACTTCTGGCGCGGTGCCCTCCCGGACGTCCGCGACCTCGGCTACCGCCTCTCCGGCTCCAGCGACCTGTACGCCTGGGGCGGCCGGCGCCCCTACGCCTCGGTCAACTTCATCACCGCGCACGACGGTTACACCCTGCGCGACCTGGTGTCGTACCAGGCGAAGCACAACGAGGCCAACGGCGAGAACAACCGCGACGGCACCGGCGACAACCGCTCCTGGAACTGCGGGACGGAGGGCGAGACGGCCGACGAGGGCGTACGGGCGCTGCGCGGGCGGCAGTTGCGGAACCTCCTGACGACGCTGCTGCTGTCGACGGGCGTTCCGATGCTGGTCGCCGGCGACGAACTGGGCCGCACCCAGCGCGGCAACAACAACGCCTACTGCCAGGACAACGAAATCAGCTGGCTGGACTGGGGGTTGCTGGACGACCCGGCCTGGCGGCCGCTGTTCGACCTCACCTCCCGGCTGATCCGGCTGCGCCACCGCCACCCGGTGCTGCGCCGGCGCGCCTTCTTCTCGGGCCGCGCCCACTCGGCGGACGGGCTGCGCGACCTGGCCTGGTTCACGGCGCACGGCGAGGAGATGACCGAGGGCGACTGGTACGCGCCCGCCGCCACCCTCGGCATGTATCTCTCCGGGCGGGACATCCCCGGCCGCGACGAGCGCGGGGCGCCGGTCCTGGACGACAGCTTCCTGACCGTCCTGCACGCCGGCGACCGCCCGGCGGAGTTCCTGCTGCCGGGCCCGCCGTGGGCGGAACGCTACGAGGTGCTCGTCGACACCTCACGGGAGGAGCAGAGCGAGGCACCGGACGTGGTGCACGAGGCCGGCACGGTCATCACGGTGCCCGCGCGGACGGTGCTGCTGCTGAGGGTGGTCGGCTGACGCGGGCCGGCGACGGGGCCGGCCGCGGCAGGTCAGGGGCCGGACTAGCCGAGGATCCCCCGCTGGTAGGCCGTCGCGACCGCCGCCGCGCGGTCGTTGACGCCCAGCTTGGCGTAGAGGTGGGTGAGATGGGTCTTCACCGTGGCCTCGCTGATGAAGAGTTCGCGGGCTATCTCGCGGTTCGAGGTGCCCCTGGCGACCAGGGCCAGGACCTCGCGTTCGCGGGCCGAGAGCGGTTCGTTGCCGGGGGCGCCGGGGGTGCGGACGGCGGAGACCAGGCGGGAGGCGACGGCCGGGGAGAGCACGGTACGGCCCTGGGCGGCGGCGCGGACGGCGGTGAAGAGCTCCTCGCGCGGGGCGTCCTTCAGCAGATAGCCGGTGGCGCCCGCCTCGATCGCGGGGAGGGTGTCGGAGTCGGTGTCGTAGGTGGTGAGGACCAGGACCTTGGCGCGGGCACCCCGCCGGGTCAGTTCGCGGATGGCGTCCACGCCGGAGCCGCCCGGCATCCGCAGGTCCATCAGGATCACGTCCGGGTCCAGGGCGGCGGCCCGGTCGACCGCCTCCGCTCCGTTCCCGGCCTCGCCGAGCACGGTGAAGCCGGGGGCGGACTCGAACATGCCGCGCAGGCCGTCACGGACGACGGGGTGGTCGTCGACGACGAGGAGCGAGATCGGGGGCTCAGTTGTCATGGCGGACCAACGGTACGCGCGCCGACAGCGCGGTGCCGAGTCCCGGTTCGGACTCCACGGTCAGGGAACCGGCGATGCGTTCGGCGCGGGCGCGCATGCCGTCGAGGCCGAAGCCGCCGGCCCGGCTACGGGCGGGCACGGCGAGCAGGTCGAAGCCGGTGCCGTCGTCGCGGATGTCGAGGATGACCTCCTCGCCCAGGTAGGAGAGGGTGACGCCGACCCGGGAGGCGTGCGCGTGCCGGGCGGCGTTGGACAGGGCCTCCTGGACGATGCGCAGCAGGGTGGCCGCGACCTCCTCGTGGAGCTGCTCGGCGGTGCCGGTGAGGGTGAACTCGGCGCGTATGGAGGTCCGTTCGCCCCATTCGACGACCGTCTTCTTCAGTGCCTCGGGCAGCCCGTCGTTCTCCAGGGCCACCGGGGCCAGGTTGTGCACGGAGCGGCGGGCCTCGCCCAGGCTGTGCCGGGCCAGCGCGAGCGCGCGGCTCACGTGCTCCTCGGCCGTCTTCGGATCGGGGGTGTTGGTGACGACCTGGAGCTGGGCGATGATCCCGGTCAGGCCCTGGGCGATGGTGTCGTGGATCTCGGCGGCGAGCCGGCGCCGTTCGTCGGCGACCCCGGCCTCCCGGGCCTGGACGAGGAGCTGGGCGTGCAGGGCCGCGTTCTCGTCCAGGGCCTGGCGCAGGGCGGCGATGGTCTCGGTGCGCTCGCGGGACCGCTCGGCCTCCTGCTCGGTGAGGTGGGCGATCGCCATCTGGAGACCTGAGTTGACGGGCAGCAGCACGGCGAAGAGGACCCACTGGAGCACGCTCTCGAACGGCATCCCGCCCGCCTGCGCACCCGCCACGGTGCCCGCGCTCGCCAGCAGCCCGAGCCGCCGCCACCGGCGCGGCAGCAGTTCGTCGGCGTCCATGTAGCCGGTGGCGGCGTAGAACGCGAAGAACGGGTTGAGCCAGGTGAGCGCGAAGGCGAGCGCCCAGCGGACGACGTAGTACACGCTCCCGGCCACGGAGGGCGTACGGCCGCGGTCGGGGCGGCGGAACCGGGTGCCGTGCCACCACAGTTGGAGCACGAGCGCGGCGCCGACCAGGGCCCACGCGGTCCACCACCTGGCCGCGCCGGTGTCCGGGTCGGCGGAGGCGACGGCGAGGACGACACTGATGCCGAGCAGCCCGTACGGCCCCCAGGTGTGCAGTTGCTCCCAGCGCCGGTCGATCCGGCTGTCCTCCGCGGTCATGTCCCCAGTCTGCACGGCCGGCCACCTACTCCCAGCGGAACCAGCGCGCCGCCGCGGCCGTCAGCAGCACCGCCCAGACGGCGAGCACGCCCAGGTGGTCCCAGCCCGGCCAGTGTCCGGCGGCGGCCTGGTCCAGGGCGCGGGCGGCCGCGCCGAAGGGGGTCAGCTGGACCACCCGGGCCAGTGCGTGCGGCATCTCCCGCACCGGGAGCCACACGCCCGCGCAGAACATCATCGGGAAGAACACCGCCGAGCCGATCGCGCCCGCGATCTTCGTGGTGCGGGACAGCGCGGAGACGACGGAGCCGAGGGCGAGGGCGGCCACGGTCGTGAGCAGCAGGGCCAGCAGGTATCCGCCCGGCTGCTTCGGCAGCCGTACGTCGAAGGCGAGCCGGCCGACGACGAGCGCGAGCAGCGCCGAGCCCAGCGCGACCGTGCCCTGCACGACCATCTGCGCGGAGAGCAGCGCGGAGGGCTGTACGGGGGTGAGCCGCATCCGGCGCAGGATGCCCCGCTCCCGGTGGCCGGTCAGGACCTGGGGCAGCGACTGCACCCCGGACATGATCAGGGCGATCAGCACGGCGATGGGGACGTACGCGTCGACCGGCCGCAGCCCGCCCAGGGACTTGTCGGCGTCCCGGAACGAGGGGATCGAGCCGAGGATCACCAGGAGCAGCGTCGGGAACAGGAAGATCCAGAAGACGGCGCCGGGTTCGCGGCGGAACAACCGGAACTCGGTGCGCAGGACGGCGGTGTTCATGCCGTTTCCTCCTTCGTCAGGTCCAGGAACGCATCGTCGAGGGTCGCGTCCACGACCCGGAGCTGGTGGGCGGTGACGCGGTGCCGGGCGAGCAGGGTGATGACCGCGTTCACGGTCTCGTCGGTGCCGGAGAGGGTGACCCGGCCGTCCTTGTGCGCGATCGAGGCGAGGGCCGGGAGCGCGGCGAGGTCGTGGTCGTCCAGCGGAGCGGACGGGGTGAAGCTGATGACGGTGGCCCCGGCGGAACGGCGGATCAGCCCGGCCGGGGTGTCCAGGGCGGCCACCCGCCCCTTGTCGATCACCGCGATCCGGTCGCACAGCCGCTGGGCCTCCTCCATGAAATGCGTGACGAGCAGGACGGTGACGCCCCGGTCCCGGACGTCCTCGATCAGCTCCCAGGTGTCCCGCCGGGCCCGCGGATCGAGCCCGGTGGTCAGCTCGTCGAGGACCACGACCCGGGGGTTCCCGATCAACGCCAGCGCGATGAACAGGCGTTGCCGCTGCCCGCCGGAGAGCTTGCCGAACCGGGTGGTGAGCTTGTCGGTGAGCGCGAGCCGCTCGGCGAGCGGTGCCCAGTCGAGCGGGGCCGGATAGAAGGAGGCGTACAGCTCGAGGGCCTCGCGGACGGTGAGCTTGGGCTGCAGCTCGCTCTGCTGGAGCTGGGCGCCGAGGACACGGGCGACCTTCTCGTGCTCGGCGACGGGATCGAGCCCGGTGACCCGGACGCGCCCGCCGTCGGGCACCCGCAGTCCCTCCACACACTCCACGGTGGTGGTCTTGCCGGCGCCGTTCGGACCGAGGATCCCGAAGATCTCCCCTTCCTCGACGGCGAGACTCACCCCGTCCACGACGGCGCGGCCGCAGTACGACTTGCGCAGGTCTGTCACTTCGATGACGGATGGCATGCTCCGAGGGTCCCGTCCGGGCCCGGTCCGCCACATCGCCCGCCCCGCTGGAAGAGGCATCAACCGATCGGCTGATGCGGCGGATCCGGTCGTACGACCCTCGAACCCTCCCGCACTCCCCCGTTCCCGGCTTCGCCCGAACCGGGGGACCCCCAGGTCGTAGGACCAGCGGCGGATTCCGGTCCGGCCAAAACTCGGTAGGCGTTGTCAGTGCCGATCCGTAGGCTCGCTCCTGATGCCTCCGACACGTGCAACCACCAAGGACCGGTCCGCCGTCCGTACCCTGCTGCGCCTGTGGCCGTACGTACGGCCGGTGCGGGTGCGGCTGTCCGTCGCCGCGTTCGTGGCCGTGATCGCCTCCTGTACGGGACTCGTCATCCCGCTCGTCCTCAAGTGGATGGTGGACGGCCCGGTGGCCGACCGGGACCCCGGCGGGGTCTGGCTCGGCTCGCTGTACCTGCTGCTGCTCGGGATCGCCGAAGCGCTGCTCTTCGGGCTGCGGCGCTGGCTGGTGGCCAGACCTCTCTCGCACGTCGAGGCGGGCATGCGGGCGGACCTCTACGGCCACCTGCAGCGTCTGCCGGTCGCCTTCCACGACCGCTGGGCCTCCGGTCAGCTGCTCTCCCGGGCCACCACCGACCTGATGCTGCTCCGCATGTTCCTCGCCTTTCCGCTGACCTTCCTGCTGGTCAACGGGGTGACCATCCTCGTCGGCGTGATCATCATGCTGCTCCAGGACTGGACGCTGGGCCTGGTCATCCTGGTCCCCACGATCCCCGTGATGGTGACGTGCGCGATCTTCGAGAAGCGGTACGCGGCGGTGGCCCGGCTCGCCCAGGACCAGGTGGGCGACCTGACGACGGTGGTCGAGGAGAGCGTGCTCGGCATCCGCATCATCAAGGGGTTCGGCCGGCACCGCAGCCAGGCTCGGGCCTTCCGCGACCTGGTGTGGACCCTGCGGGGCACGGAGCTGCGCAAGGCGCGGATGCTGGCGGCGATCTGGGGCGTCATCGTGACCCTCCCGGAGCTGGCCATCGGGGCGGCGCTGCTGTGGGGGTCGGTCCAGGTCGCGGAGGGCGAGCTGAGCGCGGGCACGCTGGTGGCGTTCCTGTCGACGGCCCTGGCGCTGCGCTGGCCGGTGGAGTCGATCGGCTTCCTGCTTGCGATGAGTCAAGAAGCGGCCACGGCTACGGAACGGTACTTCGAGGTACGCGACGCGTCGCGCGAGGAGGGGGAGCCGGAGGGGGGTTCCACTTACCGGCGTTCACAGGGTGCCGCCGCGCCCACCCGTGCCGCCCCAGCGGCACGACTGCCCGCAGCTGAGGCGCCCCGGAGGGGCGCGGGGAACTGCGCGACCAGCCCCCACCGGCCCGCAGCCGACGACGGCTCCCACGCACCCGCCGCCGAAAACGACGGCTCCCTCTCACCGGCCCCCGAACCCGACGGCATCCGGTTCGAGAACGTGCGGTTCCGTTACCCGGACGCCTCCCCCGACTCACCCCCCACCCTCGCCCACATCGACCTGCACATCCGCACCGGCGAGTCCATGGCCCTCGTCGGGGCCACCGGCAGTGGGAAGACCACCCTCACCGCGCTCATCCCCCGCCTGCACGAGACGACCTCCGGACGGATCACTCTCGACGGCCGGGACATCACCGCCATGCCCCGCGAGGAACTCCGCGCCCTGGTCGCCGTGGCCTTCGAGGAACCCACCCTCTTCTCCGCCTCGGTCGGCGAGAACGTGCTGATGGGAGCAGAGGACGGCGCCGGCGAACCGGAGCTGGAGCGTGCCCTGGCCGTCGCCCAGGCGGACTTCGCACACGCCCTCCCGCACGGCACCGCGACACAGGTCGGCGAGCAGGGCCTCAGCCTCTCCGGCGGCCAGCGCCAGCGCCTCGCGCTCGCCCGGGCGGTCGTGGGCCGGCCCCGCTTCCTCGTCCTGGACGACCCGCTCTCCGCCCTGGACGTGCACACGGAGGCCGCCGTGGAGGCCGCGCTGCGCGACGTACTCGCCGACACCACCGCCCTGATCGTCGCCCACCGCCCCTCCACCGTCCTGCTCGCCGACCGCGTCGCCCTGCTCTCCGACGGCCGTGTCACCGCCGTCGGCACCCACCACGAACTGCTCCGCGGCAACGCCGAGTACGCCCGCCTGATGTCCGGGGAGGATCACCGCCGATGACCGCCGCCACCTCCCTGCCCGCCCCCGACGAGGACGACGAACTCCCCCGCCCGAAACCGACCGACGCCGCAGAGGCCGCCGACGCCACCGGCTCCGGCGACCCCTTCGACCGGGACGTCCTGCCCGTCCCGCCCGGCGCCACGGCCACCCTGCTGCGCTCGTTGCTCGCACCGATGAAGGCGCGGGTCGCCGTGACCACGCTCCTGCTGCTGTTCCAGCAGGCGGCCGCGCAGGCGGGCCCGCTGCTGGTGGCATACGCCATCGACCGAGCCGTACCGGCGTTCCGCCACCACGACCACGGCCCGCTGATCGCGGTGGCGGTCGGCTACGGCCTGAGCGCCCTGCTCTCCGGCGGCCTCCAGTACGCCTTCATCGAGGCCTCCGCGCGCGTGAACCAGGACGTCCTCCTCGACCTGCGCGGCCGTATCTTCCGCCACGCACAGGCCCTGAGCATCGACTTCCACGAGCGGTACACGTCGGGCCGGCTGATCTCCCGCTCCACCACGGACGTCGAGTCGCTGCGCGAACTGCTCAGCGAGGGCCTCCAGGAGCTGGTCACGGTCATCCTCTCCTTCGTCTACATCTCGGCCATGCTGCTCTGGCTGGACCTGGGCCTCGGCGCGGTGGCCGTGGCCTCGTTCGTGCCGCTGTACCTGCTCGTGCGGCTGTACCAGCGGCGCGCGGTACGGGTGTACAAGGCGCGGTCCACGGCGATCGCGACGGTGATCGTGAAGTTCGTGGAGACGATGAACGGCATCCGCCCGGTGCGCGCGTTCCGCCGGGAGGCCGCCAACGACGCCGAGTTCGCGGTGCTCAACCGCCGCCACGAACGCACCAACGGCGACGCGCTCCTCGAAATGGCGCGGTACGTGGTCGGCTCCCGGCTGGTCGCCAACACCTCGGTCGCGGTGATCGTGCTGTGGGGCGCCTACCGGGTGGCGTCCGGCTCGCTGGAGCTGGGCGTGCTGGCCGCGGCCGTCCTGTATCTGCGCCGGCTGTACGACCCGATCGACCGGCTCGGCATGTTCCTCAACTCCTACCAGTCGGCGGCCGCCTCGCTGGAGAAGATCGCGGGCCTGCTGGCCCAGACCCCGTCCGTGCCGGAGCCCTCGGCCCCAAGGGAGCTGCCTCCGCTGGAGAGCGAACTGCCCGGCCGCGAGGTCGTCTTCGACGGCGTCCGGTTCGCCTACCGCACCGGCGGCGAGGTGCTGCCCCGTTTCGACCTCGCCCTTCCGGCCGGCCAGACGGTCGCGGTGGTCGGCTCCACCGGCGCCGGCAAGTCGACCCTCGCCAAGCTGCTCGCCCGCTTCTACGACCCGACCGACGGCCGGGTCCTCCTGGACGGTGTGGACCTGCGCGAACTGACCGTGCCCGAACTGCGGCGCGGGGTCGTGATGGTCACCCAGGAGGCGTTCCTGTTCTCCGGCACGGTCGCCGAGAACATCGCCATCGGCCGGCCGGACGCCACTCGCGAGGAGATCGAGCAGGCGGCCAAGGCGATCGGCGCGCACGAGTTCATCGCGGCCCTGCCCGACGGCTACGACACGGACGTCCGCAAGCGCGGCGGGCGCATTTCGGCGGGGCAGCGCCAACTGGTCGCCTTCGCACGCGCCTTGCTCGCCGACCCGGCGGTGCTGATCCTCGACGAAGCGACCAGTTCCCTGGACATCCCCGGTGAACGGGCCGTGCAACGGGCCATGTCGACGGTGCTGAAGGGCCGTACGGCGGTGGTGATCGCGCACCGGCTGTCCACCGTGGAGATCGCCGACCGGGTGCTGGTGATGGAGCACGGCCGGATCGTCGAGGACGGCCGCCCGGCCGAACTCATCGCGGGCACCGGCCGGTTCGCGGATCTGCACCGGGCGTGGCGGGACAGTCTGGCCTAGCGAGGAGAACGGGGGTCGCGGGGTGATCGACGCGCACGAGGATCCGGGCACGCCCGACACGCGCGGTGGCTGGTACTACCTGTGGTGGCTGGTGCGCCGCCAGCCGGGCCGCTCGCTGGCCGGGGCGCTGCTGGGCAGTACCTGGCTGACGTTGATGGCCGGAACGCCGTACCTGATGGCCCGGGCCGTGGACGACGGCCTGGTGCCGGGGCACATGTCGGTGCTGGCCGGGTGGACGGCGGCGATCTTCGTCCTCGGAGCGGTCAACGCGTGGATCAGCATCATGCGCCACCGCACGATGACCCGGGTGCGCATGGACGCGTACTTCCGGACGATCAAGGTGGTCGTCGGCCACGCGGTACGGCTCGGTGCCGCACTGCCCCGGCGGACCGGAGCCGGTGAGGTCGTCACGATCGGCGTCGGTGACGTGCACACCATCGCCCAGGCGCTGACCGTCGTCGGCCCCGGGGTGGGCGCGGTCGTGGTGTACGCGGTGGTGGCCGGCCTGCTGATGCCCATCTCGCCCCTGCTGACCGGTGTGGTCCTGCTCGGGGTGCCGGTGGTGGCGCTGCTCGCGGGCCCGCTGACCCGGCGGCTCCAGGGCCGGGAGACCGAGTACCGGGAACGCCAGGGCGTCCTCACGGCCCGCATCGGCGACCTCGCGGGCGGTCTCCGTGTCCTCAACGGCCTCGGCGGCAAGGGCCTGTTCGCGGACGCCTTCCGCAAGGACTCACAGCACCTGCGCGTGCAGGGCTACCGGGTGGGTGCGGTCGCCAGCTGGGTCCAGGCCCTGGGCGTCGGCCTGCCCACGGTGTACCTGGCGGTGGTGACCTGGCTCGCGGCCCGGATGGCCGCCCGCGGGGAGATCACGGTGGGCCAGCTGGTGTCGGTGTACGGCTATGTCGCGGTCCTGGTGGGCCCGGTGGCCTTCTTCCTGGACATGGGCTACCAACTCAGCCGGGGCGTGGTGGCCGCCCGCAGGGTGGTAGGCCTGCTGCACCTGGCCCCGGAGCCGGACGAGGGCACGGAGCGGGCCCCGGCCGAACCGGCGGTCCTGCACGACCCGGAGTCGGGGGTACGGGTCCGCCCCGGCCGGCTGACGGCTCTGGTGGGCGCGAGCGTGACGGAAACGGGAGCGGTGGTGGACCGCTTGGGCCGCTACATCCCGTCGAACGTGACCTGGGGAGGGGTACGCCTGGATGCCGTGCCCCTGCCGGAGGTACGGACGCGCATCCTGGTAGCCGACAACGATGCCCACTTCTTCGCCGACAGCCTGCGCAACTCCCTCAGGGGCGCAGAGCCGTATCCAAGCGGCGACCGCGACGCGCCCCTCAGGAGCGCAGAGCCGTATCCAAGCGGCGGCCCCGACGCACCCCTCAGGAGCGCAGAGCCGTATCCAAGCGGCGGCCCCGACGCGCCCCTCAGGGGCGCGGGGAACTGCGCGACAAGCCCCCACTCGCCCGCACCCGCCACTGAACCCTCGGCCGCACCTTCTGACGCGCAAACCACCCACGCCCTCCACGCAGCCGCAGCCACCGACATCCTGCAGGCCCTCCCGAACGGCCTCGACTCGGAGATCTCCGCCCAGGCCCGCAACCTCTCCGGCGGCCAACGCCAACGCATCCGCCTGGCCCGCGCCCTCCTCACCGACCCCGAGGTCCTCCTCGCCGTGGAACCCACCTCCGCCCTCGACGCCCACACGGAGTCCCTCGTAGCGGAGCGCCTGCGCACCGCCCGCGCCGGCCGCACCACCCTCCTCACCACCACCTCACCCCTGATGCTGGCCCGCGCCGACGAGGTGATCTACCTGGTCGACGGCAAGGTCGCGGCGACCGGCACCCACGAGGGCCTGCTGGAGTACGAGCCCGGCTACCGCGCCCTGGTGGCCCGGGACACGGAGGAAGAGGAGGCCGTACGGTGACGACGAGCCAACTGCCCGTCGCCGCACGGGCCGACGTGCGGCGGGCCGTGCTCCGCCTGGTGCGGGCCGACCGCGGGGCCTTCTCGGCCGCCCTGCTGCTGAACGCGCTCGCCGCCGGCACCGGTCTGGTCGGCCCGTGGCTGGTCGGCCGGATCGTGGACGCGGTCCGGGCCGGCCGCGGTGTCGGCGCCGTGGACCGCCTCGCCCTGTGGATCCTGCTCTGCTCGCTCGCCCAGCTGCTGCTCGCCCGCTCCGCCCGCTACCTGGGCCACCGGTTCGGGGAGCGGACCCTGGCCCGGGTGCGCGAGGAGTTCGTGGACCGGGCGCTCGCCCTGCCCGCGTCGGTCGTGGAGCGGGCCGGCACCGGGGATCTGACCGCGCGCGGCACCTCCGACGTGAGCACCGTCGGCACCACGCTGCGCGATGTCGGGCCCGAGCTGCTGGTCAACTCGGTGCAGGCGCTGTTCGTGATGGCCGCGGTCTTCGCACTGGACCCGATGCTCGGCGCGTTCGGGGTGCTCGGGCTGGCCCCGATCTGGCTCGCGCTGCGCTGGTATCTGCGCCGGGCCCGGGACGGCTATCTCGGGGAGGGCGCGACGACCTCCGGGGTCGCGGAGATCGTCACGGCGACGGTGGCGGGCGCGCGCACGGTGGAGGCGTTCCGGCTCCAGGAGCAGCGGATCGCGGCGAGCCGACAGGCGCTGGAGGCCAACCGGAAGACCCGCTTCTACACGCTGTATCTGCGGACCGTGTTCTTCCCGGCGGTCGAGGTGTCGTACTCCGTGCCGGTGGCCGGGGTGCTGCTGATCGGCGGGCTGCTGCAGGTCGGGGTCGGTGTGGTGGTGTCGGCGGCGCTGTATCTGAGGCAGTTCACGGAGCCCCTCGACCAGATCCTGATGCGGGTGGAGCAACTCCAGTCCAGCGGCGCCTCGTTCGCGCGGGTGGAGGGGCTGGCGCAGGCTCCGCGGACGGAGCCGGACGGCGGGTCGCCGACGCCGGCGGACGACCGGATCGATGTGCGCGGGGTGCGGTACGCCTACGAGCGCGGCGGCGAGGTGCTGCGCGGGGTGGATCTCACGGTGCGGCCCGGGGAGCGGCTGGCGGTGGTCGGGCCGTCCGGCGCCGGGAAGACGACGCTGAGCCGGCTGCTGGCGGGCGTCGACGCGCCCGGGTCGGGCACCGTGACGGTGGGCGGGGTGCCGATCGCCGGGCTGGCACCGGAGCTGCTGCGCCGCCAGGTCGTCCTGGTCACCCAGGAACACCATGTCTTCCTCGGCACGGTCCGGGACAACCTGCTGATCGCCGAACCCACCGCGAGCGACCCGGACCTGTGGACGGCGCTGACGGCCGTCGGCGCCGACGGCTGGGTCCGCGGCCTCCCCGGCGGCCTCGACACCGTGCTCGGCGCGGGCGGTCGTGCCACGGACGGCTCCCAGGCCCAGCAACTCGCGCTCGCCCGCGTGGTGCTGGCGGACCCGCACACGCTGATCCTGGACGAGGCGACGGCGCTGCTGGACCCGGCGACCGCCCGGCACGCCGAACGCGCCCTGGCCGCCGTCCTGGAGGGCCGTACGGTCATCGCCATCGCCCACCGGCTGCACACCGCGCACGACGCCGACCGGGTCGCCGTGATGGAGGACGGCCTGGTCACCGAACTCGGCACCCACGAGGAGCTGGTGGCCGCGGGCGGGGCGTACGCGGCGCTCTGGGCGACCTGGCACGGCGACAAGGTGCCCTGAGACCCGCCCCCTCACCGAACGATCCGCATACCGAACATGAACATCCGGTCAACGAACGATTTCCGGCCAAATTCCTGACGCGGTCCTGACAGATCGCGTTTTCTGGTGCCACTCTTCCCACGGCCGACTCACAGCAACCCCACAGAATCACCCAGTCGCTGCCGGGTCCGGCACTGCACGCGTACGTGGTTCCGCGTTCCGCCTGTTCCGCATGTTCTGCCCGGACGGCCCACCCGCCCTCCGGATCTCCCCTGGCCGTGTGACCCGCGGCCACGCAGAAGGAGTCAGTGTTGAGAAGCAGTTCCTCTCGCAGACGCACCCCCCACCGCACCGCAGTAGTGGCCCTCGCGGGTGTCACCGCCCTGATCGCCGCTGCCGTCCAGTCGGGCGCCGCCAGCGCCACCCCGGCCGCACCGCAGGCCGGCCGGATCAACCCCGCGCACGCCGCCGTCAAGCTCTCGCCCTCGCAGCGCGCGGAGCTGCTGCGTGACGCGACCGCCGAGAAGGCCGCCACCGCCAGGTCGATAGGCCTCGGCGCCAAGGAGAAGCTGGTCGTCAAGGACGTCGTGAAGGACGCCGACGGCACCGTCCACACCCGCTACGAGCGCACCTACGCGGGCCTCCCGGTCCTCGGCGGCGACCTGATCGTCGACACCGCCAAGTCGGGTGCCACCGAGCGTGTCGTCAAGGCGAACAACGCCACGCTCAAGGTCGCCGACCTCACCCCGGCCGTCAGCGCGGCGAGCGCCGAGAAGCAGGCCGTCTCCCGCGCCAAGACCCTCGGCTCCACCAAGTCGGCGGCCGACGGCGCCCGCAAGGTCATCTGGGCCGGCAACGGCACCCCCGTCCTCGCCTACGAGACGATCGTCGGCGGCTTCCAGGACGACGGCACCCCCAACCAGCTGCACGTCATCACCGACGCCGCCACCGGCAAGAAGCTCTTCGAGTACCAGGGCATCGAGAACGTCACGGGCACCGGCAACACCCAGTACAGCGGGACGGTGTCGCTGTCGACGACCCAGTCGGGCTCGACGTACAACCTGACCGACGGCGACCGCGGCGGCCACAAGACGTACAACCTGAACCACGGCACCTCGGGCACCGGCACGCTGTTCTCGCAGTCGAGCAACACCTGGGGCAACGGCACCACGTCGAACGCCGCCACCGCGGGCGCCGACGCGCACTACGGGGCCGCCGAGACCTGGGACTTCTACAAGAACACCTTCGGCCGCAGCGGCATCAAGAACAACGGTGTCGGCGCCTACTCCCGCGTCCACTACGGCAACTCGTACGTGAACGCGTTCTGGGACGACGGCTGCTTCTGCATGACGTACGGTGACGGCTCCGGCAACGCGGACCCGCTGACCGCCCTCGACGTGGCCGGCCACGAGATGAGCCACGGCGTCACCTCCAACACCGCGGGTCTCAACTACACCGGTGAGTCCGGCGGCCTGAACGAGGCGACCTCGGACATCTTCGGCACCGGCGTGGAGTTCTACGCGGCCAACTCCTCCGACGTCGGTGACTACCTCATCGGCGAGAAGATCGACATCAACGGCGACGGCACCCCGCTGCGCTACATGGACAAGCCGAGCAAGGACGGCGGTTCGGCCGACTACTGGTCCTCGTCGGTCGGCGGCCTCGACGTGCACTACTCGTCCGGCGTCGCGAACCACTTCTTCTACCTGCTGAGCGAGGGCAGCGGCGCCAAGGTCATCAACGGCGTCAGCTACAACTCGCCCACGAAGGACGGCCTTCCGGTCACCGGCATCGGCCGGGACAAGGCGCTCCAGATCTGGTACCGCGCGCTCACCACCAAGTTCACCTCGACCACCAACTACGCGGCCGCCCGCACGGGCACCCTCGCGGCGGCGGGTGAGCTGTACGGCACCACGAGCACCGAGTACAAGGCGGTGCAGGACGCCTGGGCGGCCGTGGCGGTCGGCTCTCGCTCCGGCGGCGGTGGCGGTACGGGCACCTCGTACGAGAGCACCACTCCGGTGTCGATCCCGGACAACGGGCCCGCGGTGACCTCGTCGATCACGGTCTCCGGCCGGACCGGGAACGCGCCGAGCAACCTCCAGGTGACGCCGAATATCAGCCACACCTGGCGCGGCGATCTGGTGATCGACCTCGTCGGTCCGTCCGGGACGTCGTACCGCCTGAAGGCCTTCAGCTCGTCCGACTCCGCGGACAACGTGACGGACACCTACACGGTGAACGCCTCGTCGGAATCGGCCAATGGAACCTGGAAGCTGAAGGTCCAGGACCAGGCCGCACAGGACGTCGGCAAGATCAACAGCTGGAAGCTGACCTTCCCGTAAACCGCAGGACACGGGCGTGAACGACGGGCGCCGTCCGGGGGTTCGACTCCCCCCGGGCGGCGCCCGTTTTACATGCTCGCAATGTTCACCCAACACCTGCTTTTCGGCCAACATCACTTCAGGGTCCTGACATGTACGCGACCTTGATGTCACTCTTCCTTCACCCGTCGCACAGCACAGCAACTTCACAACCCCACAGCCGGGCCGGTAACCCCACATGGCCCCGGACTCCCCACATCCTGAAGGAGCTTGAGTGAGCCCCCTCTACGCGCGTCACAAGCGCACCACTCTGGCCATCGCCACCGCTGTCGCCGCCGGCGCCCTGCTCACCACGGGTATGACCGCGAACGCCACGGCCGCCGACAAGCAGCTGGCCGCCGCCCCCACCCTGCTCTCCAACTCCGCCCGCACCGCCCTCATCCAGAAGGCGCAGGCGGACGTCACCGAGACCGCGCAGCAGATAGGCCTCGGCGCCAAGGAGAAGCTGGTCGTCAAGGACGTCGTGAAGGACGCCGACGGCACCGTCCACACGCGCTACGAGCGCACCTACGCGGGCCTCCCGGTCCTCGGCGGCGACCTGGTCGTGCACACCTCCAAGGCCGGCAAGACCGAGGGCGTCACCAAGGCGACGAAGACGGCCATCAAGGTGGCCTCCCTCAAGCCGCAGATCAGCACCGCCAAGGCGGAGAAGTCGGCGCTCACCGTCGCCAAGTCGCTGGGCTCCAGCAAGTCGGCGGCCGACGGCGCCCGCAAGGTGATCTGGGCCGGCAACGGCACCCCCGTCCTCGCCTACGAGACGATCGTCGGCGGCTTCCAGGACGACGGCACCCCCAACCAGCTGCACGTCATCACCGACGCCGCCACCGGCAAGAAGCTCTTCGAGTACCAGGGCATCGAGAACGCCACCGGCACCGGCAAGACCCTGTACTCGGGCACCGTCAGCCTCACCACCAGCCTGTCGGGCACGACGTACTCGCTGACCGACGCCTCGCGCGGCAGCCACAAGACGTACAACCTGAAGCACGGGACGTCCGGCACCGGCACCCTGTTCACCAACACCACCAACACGTGGGGCACCGGCACCGCCTCCAGCTCCACCACCGACGTGACCGCCGCCGCGGACGCCGCCTACGGCGCCCAGGAGACGTGGGACTTCTACAAGAACACGTTCGGCCGCAGCGGCATCAAGAACAACGGTGTCGGCGCCTACTCCCGCGTCCACTACGGCAGCTCGTACGTGAACGCGTTCTGGGACGACAGCTGCTTCTGCATGACCTACGGTGACGGCTCCAGCAACACCCACCCGCTGACCTCGCTGGACGTGGCCGGCCACGAGATGAGCCACGGCGTCACCTCCAACACCGCGGGTCTCAACTACTCGGGCGAGTCCGGCGGCCTGAACGAGGCGACCTCCGACATCTTCGGCACCGGTGTCGAGTTCTACGCGGCCAACTCCTCCGACGTCGGCGACTACCTCATCGGCGAGAAGATCAACATCAACGGCGACGGCACCCCGCTGCGCTACATGGACCAGCCCAGCAAGGACGGCGGCTCCGCCAACTACTGGTCCTCCTCGGTCGGCAACCTCGACGTGCACTACTCGTCCGGCGTCGCCAACCACTTCTTCTACCTGCTGTCCGAGGGCAGCGGCGCGAAGACGATCAACGGCGTGAGCTACAACTCGCCGACGTACAACGGCTCCGCGGTCACCGGCATCGGCCGGGACAAGGCACTGCAGATCTGGTACAAGGCGCTCACGACGTACTTCACGTCGACCACCAACTACAAGTCGGCGCGCACCGGGACGCTCTCGGCGGCGGCCGCCTTGTACGGCTCCGGCTCCACCGAGTACAACGCGGTGGCGGCGGCCTGGACGGCGGTCAACGTCAGCTGACCCCGTAACGAGCGGTGTGGGCGGGCCCCCGGGGAGAAGACGTCCCGGGGGCCCGCCCTACGCTCTCTCCCATGTCCTTCACGTACGAGGCTGTCGGCGCGACCCGCGAGGACCTCGCCGCCTGCCCGCCCGGCTTCCACCACCTTCACGTGCGCACGCGCATAGGCGAGGGCCAGGAGGTCTTCCACAAGGCCGCCGAGACGGTCCTCACCTGGGAACTCCACCGCGCCCTGGGCGTGGGCATCGACGCCGCCGCCGACCGCGCGGCCCCCGGCGTCGACGTCACGGTCACGCTCGCCGGCCTCATCAAAGCCCCCTGTCGTGTCGTCTGGACGGCGGAGGAGTCCCGCCGGGCGGGCTGGGCCTACGGCACCCTCACCGGCCATCCCGAATGCGGCGAGGAGGCCTTCCTGGTCACCCGCACCGGCGACGGCACGGTCTGGCTGACCGTCGCGGCCTTCAGCAAGGCCGCCAAGTGGTACGCCCGCGCCGGCGGCGCCGCGACCCGGGGGTTGCAGCAGGCGTACGCGCGCCGTTGCGGGGCGGTGCTGCGGAGGCTGTGCGCGGATGCGGAGCCCGAGTTCTGACGGTCAGACCGGCATGGCCCGGGCGTGCTGGTCCCGCAGCACCGTCCATGCCCGTTCCTGATCCGGACCGGGCATCGCGGGGGCCGGGTGTCCGGCGCGGTCGATGAGAACCAGTGCGGTCGCCAGGAAGCCGAGGGACACCGAAAGCCTGGAGAAGACCTCGGCGGTTCCCACGAATGCGTGGGCGACCTCGGTATTCGGGCACCAGATGTCGCGCCCCGGCATATCAGTCGCGTGAAACCCGGAATCGCGTGTGCTGACTCACTCCGAGTCCATGGTGTGGTTTTCCCGCCGGTAGGGCTGCGCCATCAGGGCCAGCCGCTGCGGTGGCCAGACGTCGTCCCGTTCGTTGAGGCTGAGTTCGCCGTTCCGGCGAAGCAACCAGATCACCTCGTACTGGAAGTGCAGAACCGCGTCGCCCTCGACGCGCTCCAGCAGACGCGCCAACAGCCCGACCATGTCGGTTTGCTGGAGGCCCACGTCCGCTCCTTTCCCCATACGGAAGGCCACGGAGACAGTGGGCGTGAAACCGAGTTCGGTGACGACAGGATCCCAGGGGGACAGCCGGTCCGATTCCAGCACCCGAACCCACAGACCGCGAGAGGTGTAGAGAAACACCTCCTTGTCCAACAGCCGCTCGGCCGTGAACGACGCGTCGAACACGCCGATGTCCCTGCCGATTTCAGCAAGCCAGGTCGCGACCTCGACCGGCGACGACTCCGTCGCAACGTCAAGGTCAAAATCGATTGCCATACTGTTTGCTACCTTCGCGTCCTACGGATAGAAGTGGACTCGCCGCCAGCCGCCGGACGTCATGTCGGCCCGGTCGGGCCCAGTCGCGTCGTTGACGATGCCGGTCAGTCCGGCACCCGCCATGGACACCCCCGGCCTGGTTCGCCGCGTCGTCGCGGACGCCCTTGGCCTGCCGGAGGGCCGACTTGGCGTTCGACAGGTCGCCCGCCGCCTGGTCCCGCGCCCTGTTCAGCCGGACGCGCTGGGGATCGTCGTCGGCCATGCCCTTCGGCAGACCATGGAGTTGTCGGCGAAACTCGTCGAAGGCGCCGACTACGCGCCGGTCCCCGAGTTCCGCCGCGGAGAAGTCCTCGGCCGGATCGGTGCGGCTGGTGAAGTTGTCGTAGGAGCGATCCGACCGCCAAGGACAGGCACAACCCACCCTTGGCGCGTCGGGTTCCACGTGGTCACCGCATCAGCACCCCGGCCCCCTCCACCGCCCCCTCCGAAGGCGTCGTCATCAGCCCCAGTTCGGCGCCTGAGGCGAGGAGTCGGTGGGAGGGGAGGATGCGGACCGTGTAGCCGTAGGGGCCCGTGCGGTCCAGGGACAAAGGACCCTCGTAGGTCCAGTGGCCCTCCAGGTCCGGGCCTCCGGTCGGCTTCAGCGGCACCGTCGTCGCGTCCGTGATGCCGTCCTCGGAGTCGACCCGGCCGGAGACCGCCTGCACCTCCACGTCGTCGGGCGTGAGGTCGCCCAGCCGGACCCGGACGCGCAGCGCGAGGGTGGTGCCCAGTTCGGCGGTGGCCGTGGCCGCGGTGGTCGCCACATGGTCGACCGACACCCCGTGCCAGGCGCCCCGCACCCTGCCCTTCCAGGCGGACAGTTCACGGGCCGTGTCGGTGGTCATCGAGCGGTGGGCGTGCGCCGCCGGGGTGTAGAGGCGCTCCACGTACTCCCGGACCATCCGGCCCGCCAGCACCTTCGGGCCCAGCAGGGTCAGCGTCTGGCGGACCATCTCGATCCAGCGGTCCGGGAACCCGCTCTGCCCGCGCTCGTAGAAGCGCGGGGTGACGCGTTGTTCGAGGAGGTCGTAGAGGGCGTCCGCCTCGATGTCGTCGCGGCGCTCGGGGTCGGTGCCGGCGCCGTCCGCCGTCGGGATCGCCCAGCCGAAGTCCGGCTGGAACCACTCGTCCCACCAGCCGTCCAGGACCGAGAGGTTGAGGCCGCCGTTGAGCGCCGACTTCATCCCGCTGGTCCCGCACGCCTCCAGCGGGCGCAGCGGGTTGTTGAGCCAGATGTCGCAGCCGGTCAGCAGCTTCTGCGCCATCGCCATGCCGTAGTCGGGCAGGAAGACGATCCGGTGCCGGACCCGCGGGTCGTCGGCGAACCGGACCAGCTCCTGGACCAGCCGCTTGCCGCCGTCGTCCGCCGGGTGCGCCTTTCCGGCCACCACGACCTGGATCGGCCGCTCGGCGTGCAGCAGCAGGTCCATCAGCCGGTCACGGTCGCGCAGCATGAGCGTGAGCCGCTTGTACGAGGGGACGCGCCGGGCGAATCCGATGGTCAGCACGTCCGGGTCGAGGGCGTGGTCGATCCAGCCCAGCTCGGCGGTCCCGGCCCCCCGTTGCCGCCAGGAGGCGCGCAGCCGGTCCCGGACCTCCAGCACCAACTGCTCCCGCAGGTTCCGGCGCAGGTCCCAGATCTCCTGGTCGGAGACGTCGGCGACCGCGTCCCAGCGCTCGGTGCCGCCGACGGTCAGCGCCTCCTCGGTACGGCGGTCGCCCAGCTGCCGCGCCCCCAGCCGGACCACCTCGGGGGCCACCCAGGTGGGGGCGTGCACCCCGTTGGTCACGGAGGTGATCGGCACCTCGTCGGCGTCGAATCCCGGCCACAGTCCGGAGAACATCTCCCGGCTGACGTTGCCGTGGAGCAGCGAGACCCCGTTGGCGCGCTGGGCGAGCCGCAGTCCCATCACGGCCATGTTGAAGAGGTTGGGTTCGCCGCCGGGGTAGGTCTCCATCCCCAGGCGCAGGATGTGCTCCACCCCGATCCCGGGCAGTTCGGCGTCGGGGCCGAAGTGGTGGGCGACCAGCTCCCGGTCGAAGCGGTCGATGCCGGCCGGGACGGGGGTGTGGGTGGTGAAGACGGTACCGGCGCGCACCGCCTCCAGCGCGGAGTCGAAGTCCAGCCCCTGGGCGCAGAGCTCGGCGATCCGCTCCAGGCCCAGGAAGCCGGCGTGCCCCTCGTTGGTGTGGAAGACCTCGGGCTCGGGGTGGCCGGTCAGCCGGCAGTACGTCCGTACGGCGCGCACACCTCCTATGCCGAGCAGCATCTCCTGGAGCAGGCGGTGCTCGCTGCCGCCGCCGTAGAGCCGGTCGGTGACCCCGCGTCCGCCGAGGTCGTTCTCCTCCACGTCGGAGTCCAGCATCAGCAGCGGCACCCGGCCCACCTGGGCCAGCCAGATCCGGGCGCGCAGCAGCCGGCCGCCGGGCAGGGCGAGGGAGACGTGCGCCGGGGTGCCGTCGGCGTCCTTCAGCGGCACCACCGGAAGTTCGTTCGGGTCGAGGACGGGATAGTGCTCCTGCTGCCAGCCGTCCCGGGACAGGGTCTGCCGGAAGTACCCGTGCCGGTACAGGAGGCCGACGCCGATCAGCGGTACACCGAGGTCGCTGGCCGACTTGAGGTGGTCGCCGGCCAGGATGCCGAGGCCGCCGGAGTACTGCGGCAGGGCGGCGGTGATACCGAACTCGGGCGAGAAGTAGGCGACGGCCGCCGGGAGCTCGGCGGCCTGCGGCCGGGACTGGTACCAGCGGTCGCCGGTCACGTAGTCGTTGAGGTCGTCCGCGGCCGCCGTCAGCCGGCGCAGGAACCGGCGGTCACCGGCCAGCTCGGCGAGCCGGGCCGTCGGCACACTGCCGAGCAGCCGCACCGGATCGCCCTCCGAGGCGGCCCAGCGCTCGGGGTCGACGGCCTGGAAGAGGTCACGGGTCTCGGTATGCCAGGACCAGCGCAGATTTCGCGCCAGGTCGCTGAGAGGGCGGAGAGGGTCGGGGAGAACGGGACGGACGGTGAACCGACGGATCGCCTTCACATTCCACTCCACGCGTTCGTGGTGAGAGCCGTACGGCGGTGTGCGGCTCGGCGTCCCTCAGACGGTACCGGTGTCGAGGGGGCCGTTGTCGGAGCTCCGGCACCAGACGCCGGCTTCGTCCCCCGGTGGACGGACCGAGACGCGCCACGCCTCCTTGTGGGACCCGGTCCCGCACGAGAGGCTGCCCCCCTGAGCTGAGGAGGGGGAACTCGCAGCCATGTCATGGACGATCATCCGGCGTTCGCGGGTGGTGGGGGGCTTGACCGCGGCCGTCACGGCCGCGGTGCTGTCGTCGGCCACCCTGCCCGCGCACGCCGTACCGGAGGGGACCGTACTGGGCGTCGGCCGACCGGGCTCGGTCGGCGGAAGCTATCTGGTGACCCTGGAAGAGGGGATCGAGGGGGCGTCGGCGGCGGGGAAGGACGTCGCCACCCGCTATGGGGCGAAAATAAGCCATACTTACGGCAGTGTGCTGAACGGATACGCCGTCCGGGCAAGCGCTGGACAGGCCCGGCGGCTCGCCGCGGACCCGCGGGTCGCGTCCGTCGTCCAGGACAGCCGGATACGGCTCGACCGCACCCAGACGAACCCGCCGTCCTGGGGCCTGGACCGCGTCGACCAGGCGGGGCTGCCGCTCGACAGGGCGTACACCTGGCCGAGGTCGGGAGGCGCGGGCGTCACGGTCTACGTGCTCGACACCGGCATCCGAATCAGCAACCGCGACTTCGGCGGCCGGGCGGGCTACGGCTGGGACTTCGTCGGGAACGACAGATCCGCCGGCGACGGCAACGGACACGGGACACATGTCGCCGGCACCATCGCCGGCACCCGGTACGGCGTCGCCAAGAAGGCGCGGGTCGTCTCCGTACGGGTCATGGACAACGCGGGGTCGGGCACCACCGCCCAGGTCATCGCCGGTATCGACTGGGTCACCGCACACGCCCGCAAGCCGGCGGTGGCCAACCTCAGCCTGGGCGGTGCGCACAACGCGCAACTCGACGCCGCGGTACGGAACTCGATCAGGTCCGGGGTGACCTACACCGTCGCGGCCGGCAACGACGGCGTCCCGGCCGCCCGCTACTCGCCGGCCGACGTACCGCAGGCCCTCACCGTCGGCGCCACCGACCGCACCGACGCCCGCGCGCGCTTCTCCGACTTCGGTGGTGCCGTCGACCTGTTCGCCCCGGGCGTGGCGATCACCTCGGACTCGTACGCGAGCGACACCGGCAAGGCGACCTACTCGGGTACCTCGATGGCGTCACCGCATGTGGCGGGCGCCGCCGCGCTCTACCTCGCCGGTCACCCGAAGGCCTCCCCGGCCCAGGTCGCCGAGGCCCTGATTGCGGGGGCCGCGAGCGGGAAGGTGACCGGTGCGGGACCGGGGTCACCGAACCGGCTCCTCCGGGTGCCGAAAACATAAAGCGTTTTCCCCGATGCGAACACGCCACCGGCCCCGTTCGTACGGAACGGGGCCGGTCTTGTGCGTAGACATACGGCTGAGTAGTTAACAAAGTGCCGGATTGCCCACCCGAATAGGGTGGGAAGGCTCCTCCGGTACACCCCATGGACACAGCGCTGATACCCCGTACAGGTAGACCCTCAAGTACGCCCTCGGAAACAGCCGCAGGACCCGTCCCGCCACCATCCATCCGCCCACACCCTCGTTGCCGCGGACAGGAGCGGTCATGCCCGCCACGCACCAGTCGTCAGCACCTCCGACACAGCGCACGTCATCGCGTGCCGCACCCCCCGCGGACGAGGCCACCGCCGTCGGCCGCATACCCGTCCTCGACGTCCGCCCTCTGGTCCAGCAGGGGCGCCGGCCCGCCAAGGCGGTGACCGGGGAGTCGTTCGAGGTCACCGCCACCGTCTTCCGCGAGGGCCATGACGCCGTCGCCGCCAATGTCGTACTGAAGGACCCCAAGGGCCGCCGGGGTCCCTGGACCCCGATGCGGGAGCTGGCCCCCGGCACCGACCGCTGGGGCGCCGAGGTCACCGTCGAGGGGAAACCGGGCCGTTGGACCTATCAGGTCGAGGCCTGGGGAGATCCGGTCACCACCTGGCGCCACCACGCCCAGATCAAGATCCCGGCGGGCATCGACACCGGTCTGGTCCTGGAGGAGGGCGCACGGCTCTACGAACGGGCCGCCGCCGGGGTGCCGAAGAGCAAGAAGCGGGAGGTCGTCCTGGCCGCCGCTCAGGCCCTGCGCGACGAGGACCGCCCCGCCCCCTGGCGCCTCGCCGCCGCGCTCAGCCCCGAGATCGACAAGATCCTCACCCGGTATCCGCTCAGGGAACTGGTCACCTGTTCCGAGCCGTTGCCGCTGCTGGTCGAGCGCGAGCGGGCCCTGTACGGCTCCTGGTACGAGTTCTTCCCACGCTCCGAGGGCACCCCCGAGCGGCCGCACGGCACCTTCCGGACAGCGGCCCGCCGGCTGCCGGCGATCGCGGAGATGGGCTTCGACGTCGTCTACCTCCCGCCCATCCACCCCATCGGCACCACCTTCCGCAAAGGCCCCAACAACACCCTGAGCGCCGGAACGGAGGACGTCGGGGTGCCCTGGGCGATCGGCTCCCCCGAAGGCGGGCACGACGCCGTCCACCCGGACCTGGGCACCCTGGAGGACTTCCGGTGGTTCGTGGCCGAAGCCGGCCGCCACGGCCTGGAGATCGCACTCGACTTCGCCCTCCAGTGCTCCCCCGACCACCCCTGGGTGGAGAAACACCCCGAGTGGTTCCACCACCGGCCCGACGGGACCATCGCCTACGCCGAGAACCCGCCCAAGAAGTACCAGGACATCTACCCCATCGCCTTCGACACCGACATGCCCGGCCTGACCGCCGAGACCGTGCGGGTCCTGCGGCACTGGATGGACTGCGGGGT
>NZ_JBEYFE010000008.1:345335-371846 GCF_040634235.1 Streptomyces sp. NPDC007157 | reverse complement strand
GCAGGTCGACCAGGTCGTACCAGTCGCCGGCCACGCTGAGTGCTTCGGCGGCGGGCCGGTAGCGGACGGCCGTCGGGTGCCGGCCGACCGGGCGGGGGGTGGGCAGCATGGCCTCTTGCAAGGTCAGTGCGACCTCACGGGCACGGATGAGTTCGGTGACGTCCTCCACCCGGTGCAGCAGCAGCGTCACCCGCCCGTCAGCTCCGAACACGGGAATGTTGGTCATGTTCAAATACCGCTCGTGCCAGACCCCGGGCTGGTCGGGATCCTCCATGTCGAAGCGCTGCAGCGCCACGATGCTGCGCTCACCGGTGGCCGCCGCCCGGCGCAGTGACGCCAGAACCCTGAGCAGGAGAGGCTCGGCGGGGTCCTTTTCGGGGCGGTCCTCGGGCAGGAAACGACCGACCACTTGTTCGCGGGGCAGGCCCCGCAGGCGCAGGAACTCCGCGTTGGCGTCCGCGAAGACCAGCTGCGGAGTCACCAGCGCCGCCGCCCCGGGAAGAGCCTGGAACACTGCCGCGTAGTCGACCGCCGGTTCTGCCATGATTTTCCCGCTCACCGCGCCGCTTTCCGTCTTCTCACGATACGAGCAGGGAGTCGCAGCTCGCACCATGAGGTCACAGCGTTCGCACGCCCCGGCACGCTTCGTGTACGGATCCCGCCTGGTGAAGGCCTCCCCTGCGCTCCCGGCCTGCCAGTCCGCCGGTGATCACGACGATCCGGCGGGCCACTGTGTCGGTGAGGCCCTGGTCCATGAGCCGGAATCCAGTTCTTGCAGCAGGCCCGGGACTTCGACGCCGTCCACTCGGTGTACTCAACGTGTGGGAGCAACTGCTCGCCGAGCACGGCTTCGGAGATGTGCGCGCCGAAATGCCGGCCGCGCCGCCCGGCCGGCGCATCGTCGGAACGCTGATCGTTTCCGCGCGAGCCTGAACCAAGGCCCCGGACATGTACGTCCGGTCGGGGCCGACCCATGCCGTGATCGCCAGCACTTCGGCCGAGCAACGGCCGAGCTAACGATCTTCAGAAACATCGAAGCCCCCTTCATCGAGAGGGGCTGACGGTCCGCCGCAGGTGAAAACGTTCCTGCGCGGGTAGGCGATGGTAGGGCGGGTGGGACTCGAACCCACGGCCGACGGATTATGAGTCCTTCGAGGATCTTGGCGACCCTTGCCGATCAACGTCGATCCATGACGTTTTTGCAGGTCAGACCCATCGACCATAGTCGGCTGAGTACGGCCTTCGTCAGTCAGTGCCTGTCCTTGTGGCCCCTGTTCGGCCCCTGAGCGTTTTTGACGAACGCCATGAGTCGGCGCCAGTCGGCGTCCGCCCAGCGTGACGAGCGGGCCGGAACCGATGCGCAGCGGATTACCCTTCCAGCGCGCAAAGGTTCCGGTCCGAGTCGCCGGACCGGAATCTCACAATCAGCGTGCAGAGCACCGCCAGACAGCGTGAAGAGACACTCCCCTACATGGGCACCCTCGCGGACGCAGGCCTCATCCGTGGTACAGCACGCGGACGACGTACGCGTCGGCCGGAAGTGCGTCGAGGTAGTCGTTGAAGTAGCGGCGCCGCTCGTCGTTCGCGACGTCCAGCCAGCGTCCATCCAGGGTCAGCAGGGCGTTCGAGGGCAAGACGTCGTCCACAGCGTGGCGTACCAGGGCGTCGAGGTCGTCTCCCAGGTTGGCGACCGGGTCGTCGCCGACGAGGTCCTCCAGTTCCGGGTTGTCCAGGAGTGCCGCGATGGCTGGCTGCGTGCGGAAGTCCTCCAGTGCCTGGGCACGCGGGTAGTTCTCAGGGTTGGCGATGTGCCGGGCCCAGAATTCACTCGCGGAGCGGACGGGCGGGTAGGCCTTGGCAAAGCCCTGCCACGCTTCGAAGGCTCGGCGTGCTTCGGCGGCCGCCTGCTCACGCGGGGTTTCGAGGTCCAGCAGCGCGCGTGGCCCGCCGTCGCACAGCGAAGGCGGAACGTCGCGCGGCTCTCCGGACAGGGTTTCGGCACCCCGGACGAGGCGCGGGTCGTCCTCGTGCCCCGGGACGACCAGGAACTCGCAGCCCCGGCCGTCGATCTGCCAGTAGTCCCACCAGGTCTCGACATCCGGGCCGCCGACTCCGGCGTCACGGTTGTAGTCGAACGGCGCCATCGCCGCGGTGATGGCCTGGACGACGTCCCCCGGGTCGCACGGGGGAAGGCACACCGTCACTCGCTCTTTCGCCATGGCCCTTTCCTCGGTCTCTCTTCACACTCATGCCATCGGCGGCGGGTCACAGGAAACGAGCCATCCGTCACAGCCCCGCTGCCATGAGCGCGTCGCGTCCCAGATCATGTACAGATCACCGACAACGCCGAGACCACCCTGAACTTACCCGCTCCGCCTCCCCCGCCCGACCTGGGCTCGGTCGGGCGCTTCGCCGCGACCGGCACTCCTCCGCGGCACACCGCCGTGCCCTCCAGCACTCGATGGCCTGCAGGCCGTCCGGGTCGCTCTTGGCGACCGGGTCGTTGTCGGCGTAGGCGTAGCCGTTGATCTGCAGCGGGTCGGACGGGTCGATGACCGGGTCGGCGGAGAGGCAGCGGCCGGTGGACTGGTCGTACTCGCGGGCGCCGAGGTGGGTGAGGCCGGTGGCCGTGTCGTCGATGCCGGTGCGCAGGTAGGAGCGCCGGTCGGGCCAGCTGGACGGCTGGCTGCCGCGCGTCTCGCCGAAGGGCTTCGAGAAGCGGCGGGTGACGGGCCGTCCACTGGCTTCGTCCACCGCGGTGGTGGCGGTGCCGAGCTGGTCGGTGAGCAGGATGCTCAGCCGATGGCCCGTCGTGCTGCCGTACTTGGCGGAACGGACCACCGTGGGCGCCCCGGAGTGGGGAGTAACCGCGCGACGCCGCGACGATGTCGCCCTTGATGTCCGCGCTCACCGGCAGGACCGCTACCCCACCGACTCCCCACACTACGAACGGCAGACCGCCGGCCATCAGCCGACTTGAGCCGCATCCGCAGCACGTACTTGCAGGCAGTCTCAGGTGCCTCGGGGCCCCTCGGACAACTGCTGGCGAAGAACGGAACCGGCTCAGAGGTCAGCCGCAACAGCACCACTCCGTCAGGCCGTTGCACTCTCCAGCGGATGACGAACGGGGGCAGCCGAACTACTCAAGCGTGCCCTGAGGCGACATCGCCTCCAAGCTTCCACATCTCATAGTTCCCACATTCCGCCGTGATCTCGGCCGTCGACTGAGCCGCAGTGACGAAGTCGTCGACCACCGGCGAGGTGTGCGATGCCGCCACCGCGAGGCACACCTGGTCGGGCGCCAGATCCGGGATGGGCACATAGACGACGTCCGGATGCGAGTAGAACACGGACGCCGAACGGGCCAGGAAGGAGATGCCCCGGCCGGCCGCGACGTGCTCGAGCGTCTCGTCCACCCCGCGCACCGGGTACCCGGCATTGGGGAGCGGACGCTTGGTGGGCTGCGTGCTCGGGTCACCGTGCCAGACCAGCGTTTCGCCGGCCAGGTCGGCCTCGGTGACCTCCTCCTTGCCGGCCAACCGGTGTCCGGCGGGCAGCACCGCCACCCGCGGCTCGGTGTACAGCGGGGTGACGCGCAGGCCTGCCTCGTCGATGGGCAGCCGCACATAGCCGATGTCGATGCGGCCGTCGAGCAGCATCGCAGCCTGGTCGTCCCCTTCGATCCGCCGCACGTCCACGACCACGTCCGGGTGCCGGTCCTCGAACGCACGGGCCGCCGGGATGACTGCAATGCCGGCCCGGAAACCGACCATCAGCCGCCGCTTGCCGCCGGCGGCCGCGGACACCCGGCGGCGGACCGCGTGGGTTGAGGCGAGCAGCGGACCGGCGTCGGCCAGCAGTTGCCGGCCCGCATCTGTCAGCTCCACGCCGTGGCGATCCCTGGTGAACAGCGAGGCGCCGAGATCCTGCTCGAGCGCGCGGATCTGCCGGCTGAGCACCGGCTGTGCGATGTGAAGCTCATCGGCGGCGCGGCCGAAATGCAGCCGGTCGGCCACGGCGACGAAGTAACGCAGTTTGCGCAGGTCCAGATCCACTAGAACCCCCAGCCCGGTGATACCTCCAGGGTATCACTACGCCTTCAATAGGTCTTGGACATCCATTCGGACCCGATGACAGCATGAAAAACAGGCGCTCAAGGGCGTCGAAGTAAATTCGGCACAAGAATTCGACACTGGAATTCGACAGCAGGGCCAAAGCCCGGAAAGCAGGAACACCGATGAGCAGCATCAGCATTATCGGACTGGGAAACATGGCCCGCGCTCTGGCCGGCCGGGCGCTCGCCGGCGGTAACGCCGTCGAGATCATCGGCCGTGACCAGGCCAAGGCCAAGGAATGGGCCGCCACGCTCGGCGGTGCCACGGTCGGGACGGCCGGGGCCGCGCCGACCGGGGACATCGTTGTCCTCGCCACGCCGTACGCCGGCGCGGCGGCGGTGGTGAGGGAGTACGGGGACGCACTGCGCGACAAGATCATCGTTGACATCACCAACCCCGTGGCCCCCGACCTGCAGGGCTTCGTCGTCCCCGGCGACAGTTCCGGCGCACAGGAGATCGCCAAGGCGGCTTCTGACGACGCGCATGTCGTCAAGGCGTTCAACACCGTGTTCTCCCACGTTCTGGCGGCCGGCCCGGCCGAGGACCGCCCTCTGGACGTGTTCATCGCCGGCGACGACGCGCAGGCGAAGGCACGCGTGTCGGCGTTCGTCGAAAGCCTGGGGCTGCGCCCCTGGGACACCGGGGCACTGTTCATGGCGCGGGCACTGGAGAACGTCGGCCTGCTGGAGCTGGGCCTCATGAACCACTCCGTCAAGCACGCCAATTTCTCCCTCGGCATCACCCTTATCGGCTGAGCAAACCCCCTACCACTACCTCTCGTGCTGCATTACGCCAGTTCACTTACGGCACGAAAAGACCCTGCACCTACCCTCACAAGGACAGTCAGATGCGCGTATTCGTCGCTGGGGGGACCGGCCATTCCGGTTCGTACATCATCCCCGAACTCATCGCCGCCGGGCACGAGGTCACCGGCCTGGCCCGGTCGGACACTTCCGCGGCGGCCCTGTCCGCGCTCGGCGCGAAGGTGCGTCGCGGCGACCTTCAGGATCTCGACGGGCTCAAGGCGGCAGCCGCGGACTCCGACGGCGTCATCCACGTTGCCCACAGGCAGGATCTGCTGCCCTCCGGCGGGATGGACGCCGTGGCCGCTGCGGAGCTCCCGATCATGCTCGCGTACGGCGAGGCACTGGCGGGAACCGGAAAGCCGCTGGTCACGGCGGGGAGCATTGGCTCACCCGGGCAGCACCTGGGCCGGCCGGCCACCGAGGAGGACCCGGCCCTCCCCGCCGGCGAGGAGCACAGCGGCACCCTGCGGATCCGCAACGTCGTGGAAAGGGCCGTAGTCGACCTCGCCGAGCAGGGGGTGCGGTCTTCGGTCGTGCGGCTCGCCAACATCGCGCACGGCACGACCGACCGTGCCGGCTTCCTCCCCACGCTGATCGCGCTCGCGAAGGAGAAGGGGTTCGTCGGCTACCCCGGGGACGGCGCGAACCTGTGGAACGCCGTGCACATCCGCGATGCCGCCACCTTGTTCCGCCTGGCGCTGGAGAGGGGTCCGGCCGGCAGGTACTGGCACGCGGTCGAGGACGGGGGCATCCCGTTCCGCGACATCGCCGAGGCCATCGCCGGCCGCCTGGGTCTGCCCGCCGTGAGCGTTCCCGACGATGCCCTGATGACGCCGGGGTACTTCGGGTTCCTCACGAATATCGTCACGCAGAGCTACCCGGCATCCAACCTCATCACCCGCCGGACCCTCGGCTGGGAACCCGCCCGGCCCGGCCTGCTCGCCGATCTGGACAACGGCCATTACTTCCCCGCCGGCTGACGGCAGGAACCCGGATCGTAACGAGCCCGGCAGTCGGCAAGTTCGGCTCTTCTGAAGGACGTTGAGATTATGACGACCGTGGGATTCATCGGAAGCGGAAGCCTCGGCAGGACCCTCGCGCGACTCGCTGTCGGGGCCGGGCACCAGGTGGTGCTCAGCAACTCGCGCGGTCCCGGAACGCTCGTGGACACGGCCGCGGAACTGGGGCCGCGGGCGTCCGCGGCGACGAGCGAAGAGGCCGCAGGGGCCGGTGACATTGTCGTGGTCACGGTGCCGGTCAGCGCCTTCCCCCACGTGCCCGCCGCGCCACTGGCCGGGAAGACGGTCATCGACACCTGCAACTACGGCCCCGAGCGTGACGGGCACATCCCCGAGCTCGACGACAAGTCCCTCACCTCAAGCGAGCTGCTTCGCCAGTACGTCCCGGACGCCCTGCTCGTAAAGGCGTTCAACAACATCTTCTTCAAGCACCTGCTGTCACTCGCACGCCCGGCAGGGGCGGCCGACCGCTCCTACCTGCCGATCGCCGGTGACTCCGCATCGGCGAAGGCGGCGGTGACCGAATTCATCGACTCCATCGGCTACAGCGTGGTGGACGCGGGAACGCTGGCCGACAGCTGGCGGCAGGCGACGGGCACACCGGTGTGGGGAGCACCGTACGGGCCGTACTCGAACGAGAAGGGCCGGCCGGTCGGCGAGGACGCCATCCGCGCGGCACTGGCCACCGCAACGCGGTGACCGTCCATTATCGCGGGCCGTGATGTGGTCCGGCCGTGTTCGGCGATGTGGATCCGTTCCTCCTGTGTCAGGGACCGAGACGAAGAACTGACCCGCTCAGCCAGCACCTTGGGTGCGGGCTGAGCGGGCTTCGATCTTTTCCACGGCTTGGTGCCGCTGCTCTCCCTGGCCGCAACAGGCGACGTCGCCCCCGACTGGCTCCTGGGCTTCTGCTGCGGTGCCCGACGCCTGGTCGGCGGCTACCCCGGCGCCCGCCTCCAACCCCACCTCCCGACACCCCACTCCGGCTCCTGCTCGGCACCCTCGCCACCGGCATCGGCCCGGAAACACCTTCGGCCCGACCCCGGCCGCGCCCCGGCCCCAGTACGGCGCCTGGGTCTTGGGGACGACCTCAGCGCAGTCGCCCGGACCGACAGCGGCAACCTTAAAAACCTACTCCGCCGCAGGTCAGAGGGGTTGGATCTCCCCGGAACGCTGCCGGACCCCAAACCCACGAGCAGCGGATTCAGTTCGTTCAGGCAAAGTTGACGCTCCAACACCCAAAAACAAACGTTTCCGCAGGTCAAAGACCTGCACTGGTGGGGCGGGTGGGACTCGAACCCACGGCCGACGGATTATGAGTCCGCTGCTCTAACCGGCTGAGCTACCGCCCCATAGCGGCGTGTCGCGTACAAGTGTGCGCGCCGTCTGCCGCAGCATAGCCGCTCATACGATCTCCTGCTTCGGATGGTCGGCTTCTGCGGACGTTCACGACCTTGAGGACATCGGCGCAGGCCCAGCGGTTCCCGCGGACACGGAACGGACATGAAAAAGGACCCCCGCAGGGGTCCTCGTTCAGCATGCTCCCCCGACTGGACTCGAACCAGTAACCTGCCGGTTAACAGCCGGCTGCTCTGCCAATTGAGCTACGGAGGACCGAGCTCCCCCGACTGGACTCGAACCAGTAACCTGCCGGTTAACAGCCGGCTGCTCTGCCAATTGAGCTACGGAGGAATGCCTCGTTGCATCGAACGTACCTACCTGGGTATTCGCCAGGGGGCGCCCGCTCGCTGCGACACATACATTAGCGCAAGCAGGGGGGTGCTCCGCCAATCGGTACTCCCCGAACAAGACTCCCCCCGAGGGAAGGGTGGCCGCCATGCGCTACAAGCTCACGTTCGTCGCCGGGCTCGCTCTGGGCTACGTGCTGGGTACGAGGGCCGGACGCGAGCGATACGAGCAGCTGAAGAAGTCCGCCCGCCAGGTCGCCCAGAACCCCGCGGTCCGCAACACCGCCGAGACCGCCGCCCAACAGGGCCGGGTCTACGCCGGCAAGGCATTCCACTCGGTCAGCGCAAAGGTCGGCGACCGGATGCCCGACTCGGTGGCCGCCCGGGTCCGCTCCCTGCGCGAACGCAACACGAACGGCGCGGCCGAGGACGACTGGGGCACCAGCAACACCTGACGCCCGCCTTTCGACACGCCCACCGGCACCCCCTCGGGGGTGCCGGGCTGCGACATGTGCGGCTCCGCCGCGTGGGCGCGACCAGCCCCGACGCACCCGCGCCCGAAACCCGGCCCTCACCCCAACAGCGCCCGTCGGCCAAACCACAGCGGCGCGTGCGGCAGAATTTCGTCCATGGGGATAGTCGCCGGGTTGGACAGCTCACCGGATTTCACTCGCATCGTGGTCTGCGACACCGACACGGGTGCGGTGCTCCGCCAGGGATACGCACCGCACCCGGTCGACACGCCGGACGGCGCGGCGCGCCCCAGCGACGTCGACCCGCAGGCCTGGCTGCTCTCCCTCGGCGAGGCCGCCGGCGGCGGGCTCCTGGAGGGCGTGCAGGCCATCGGTGTCTCCGCGCAGCAGAACGCGCTGATCCCGCTGGACGCCCAGGGCAACACCGTGCGCCCGGCGATCGTCGGCGGCGACCGGCGCGCCCAGGTCGCGGCGGCGGATCTCATCGACGCGCTCGGCGGCCGGGAGGCCTGGGCGCAGGCGGTGGGGTGCGTGCCGCAGGCCGCGCAGCCGGTGACCAAGCTGCGCTGGCTGGCGAAGGCCGAGCCGGAGAACGCGCGGCGGACCGCCGCACTGCTGCAGGCCCATGACTGGCTGGTGTGGCAGTTGCTCGGGCGGCCGGTCCGAAGGACCACCGACCGCGGGGGTGCCTCCGGGACCGGGTACTGGTCGGCCGCCTCCGGCGGCTACCGGACCGACCTCGTCGAACTCGCCCTGGGCCATCAGGCCATGCTGCCCGACGTGATCGGCCCCTCGGACGCCGCCGGTACGACTCCGGAGGGGCTGCTGATCTCCGCGGGCACCGGCGAGACCATGGCCGCCGCCTTCGGGCTGGGGCTGGGCTTCGGGGACGCCGTGGTGTCCCTGGGCGCGTCCGGGTCCGTGATGGCCGTGCACCCGGAGGCGCTCGCCGACACCTCCGGGATGATCACCTCGCTCGCCGACGCCACCGGGATGCACCTGCCGGTCGTGACCACCCTGAACGCCGTACGGACCCTGCGCGGGACCGCCGAGCTGCTCGGGCTTTCGGACCTGGAGAGCCTCTCCGACCTGGCGATGAAGTCGACGCCGGGCTCGCACGGGCTGGTCATGCTGCCGTACCTGGAGGGCGAGCGGACGCCGAACCTGCCGCACACCGCCGGGACGCTGGCCGGGCTGCGCCGGGAGTCCATGAAGGCCGAGCACCTCGCGCGGGCCGCCTTCGAGGGCATGCTGTGCGGGCTCGCCGACGCGCTGGACGTGCTGCGCGGCCGGGGTGTGGAGGTGCGGCGGATCTTCCTGCTGGGGAAGGCCGCCGAGCTGTCGGCCGTACAAGCGGCGGCGCCGATGCTGTTCGGCGCGCAGGTCGTCGTACCGCAGCCGGCGGACTACGCGGCGATCGGGGCGGCCCGGCAGGCGGCCTGGGCGCTCGGGGTCTCGCAGGGGACCCTGGATCCGCGTACCCCGCCCGTCTGGCAGGGTGCGGCGGCTCAGGTGCTGGATCCCGGGGACGAGCTGGCCGTCGGGCAGGCGGTGCGGCAGCAGTTCGTCTCGGTGCGGGAGCAGACCCACCCGGGGGCGTTCCGGTCGTAAACACCGCGAAGCGCACGCCCGTGTACGTCCGCGTACGTCCGCTGTCGGGTTAATCGGTTGAGGTAACGCGGGTGGAGTGTCGGACGATAGGGGCCTAGGGCAAGCGATCCCGCCTTTCGGGCAAGCGACCCCGCCCCCACCGCCGACTCCGAGAGACGTAGCGTGCTCATACGACTTCTGCGGACCTATCTCAGGCCCTACAGGAAACCCATCTCCATCCTGGTGCTGCTGCAGCTCCTGCAGACCTGCGCCACCCTCTACCTGCCCACGCTCAACGCACACATCATCGACAACGGCGTCGTGAAGGGTGACACGGATTACATCCTGTCCTTCGGCGCCCTGATGATCGGCATCTCGCTCGCACAGGTGGTGTGCAACATCGGTGCGGTGTACTACGGCGCCCGGACCGCGTCGGCGCTCGGCCGTGATGTGCGGGCCGCCGTCTTCGACCGGGTGCAGTCCTTCTCCTCACGTGAGGTGGGTCACTTCGGAGCACCCTCCCTCATCACCCGTACGACCAACGACGTACAGCAGGTCCAGATGCTGGTCCTGATGACGTTCACGCTGATGGTGTCGGCGCCCATCATGTGTGTCGGCGGCATCGTGCTCGCCCTCGGCCTGGACGTTCCGCTGTCCGGGGTACTGGTCGCCGTCGTCCCGGTGCTGGCCGTCTCGGTCGCCCTGATCGTGCGCCGGCTGCGGCCGTTGTTCCGGGCCATGCAGGTGCGCCTCGACACGGTGAACCGGGTGCTGCGCGAGCAGATCACCGGCAACCGGGTGATCCGCGCGTTCGTCCGCGACGAGTACGAGCAGGGCCGGTTCGGGAAGGCCAACAAGGACCTGACCGAGATGCAGCTGGCCACCGGCAACATGCTCGCGCTGATGTTCCCCATCGTCATGACGACGGTGAACGTCTCCTCGATCGCGGTGGTGTGGTTCGGCGCCCACCGCATCGACAGCGGTGACATGGCGATCGGCGATCTGACGGCGTTCCTCGCCTACCTGATGCAGATCGTGATGTCCGTGATGATGGCCACCTTCATGTTCATGATGGTGCCGCGTGCGGAGGTCTGCGCCGAGCGCATCGAGGAGGTCCTGGACACCGAGTCCAGCGTCGTGCCGCCGATCGCGCCGGTCGTCGAGCTGCGCCGGCACGGGCACCTGGAGATCCGGGGCGCGGGCTTCCGCTATCCGGGTGCCGAGGAGCCGGTGCTCAAGGCCGTCGACCTGGTGGCCCGGCCCGGCGAGGTGACCGCCGTGATCGGCTCCACCGGCAGCGGCAAGTCCACCCTGCTCGGCCTGGTGCCGCGGCTCTTCGACGCGACGGACGGTCAGGTCCTCGTGGACGGGGAGGACGTCTCGGGTCTCGATCCCAAGCTGCTCGCCAAGACGGTCGGGCTGGTGCCGCAGAAGCCGTACCTGTTCGCCGGGACGGTCGCGACCAACCTGCGGTACGGCAACCCGGACGCCACCGACGAGGAGCTGTGGCACGCGCTGGAGGTGGCGCAGGCCAAGGGCTTCGTGGAGAAGCTGGAGGGCGGACTGAACGCGCCCATCGCCCAGGGCGGCACCAACGTCTCGGGCGGCCAGCGGCAGCGTCTGGCCATCGCCCGCACGCTGGTGCAGCGCCCGGAGATCTACCTCTTCGACGACTCCTTCTCCGCCCTCGACTACGCGACCGACGCGGCCCTGCGTGCCGCGCTCGCCCAGGAGACGGCCGAGGCGACCGTCGTCATCGTCGCCCAGCGGGTGGCGACCATCAGGGACGCCGACCGGATCGTCGTCCTCGACGAGGGACGGGTCGTCGGCACCGGCCGTCACCACGAACTCATGGCCGGCAACGAGACCTACCGGGAGATCGTGCTCTCCCAGCTGACGGAAGCGGAGGCCGCCTGATGGCCGGGCCCATGGGACGCATGATGGCCGGGGGCGGCCCCGACCAGCGCTCGATGGACTTCAAGAACTCGGGCAAACGGCTTCTCGCCCGGTTCAAACCCGAACAGTTCACCCTCTATGTGCTGCTGTTCTGCGTGGTCGCGAGCGTCACCCTCAACGTGGTCGGCCCCAAGATCCTCGGCCGCGCCACCGACCTGGTCTTCGCCGGTGTCATCGGCAAGCGGATGCCGGCCGGGGCCACCAAGGACCAGGTCCTGCAGGGCATGCACGAGCGCGGCCAGGACACCGTCGCCGACATGCTCAAGGGCACCGACTTCACCCCGGGCAAGGGCATCGACTTCGGTCAGGTCGGCGACGTCCTGCTGTTCGCGCTCTGCACCTACGTCGTCGCCGGCCTGCTGATGGCGGTGGCGACCCGGCTGGTCAACCGGTCCGTCAACCGCACGATGTACCGGCTGCGCGAGGACGTCCAGGGGAAGCTGTCCCGGCTCCCGCTGTCGTACTTCGACAAGCGGCAGCGCGGCGAGGTGCTCTCCCGGGCGACCAACGACATCGACAACATCGGCCAGACGCTCCAGCAGTCGATGGGCCAGCTCATCAACTCGCTGCTCACCATCATCGGTGTGCTCGCGGTGATGTTCTGGGTGTCCTGGATCCTGGCGCTGGTGGCCCTGGCCACCGTGCCGCTGTCGTTCCTGATCGCCACCCGCATCGGCAAGCGCTCGCAGCCGCACTTCGTGCAGCAGTGGCGCACCACCGGCAAGCTCAACGCCCATGTCGAGGAGATGTACACCGGGCACACCCTGGTGAAGGTCTTCGGCCGGCAGCACGAGTCGGCGCAGCAGTTCGCCGAGCAGAACGACGCGCTGTACGAGGCCGGGTTCAAGGCGCAGTTCAACAGCGGTGTGATGCAGCCGCTGATGATGTTCGTGTCGAACCTGAACTACGTGCTGGTGGCGGTCGTCGGCGGGCTGCGGGTGGCCTCCGGCGCGCTGTCGATCGGTGACGTGCAGGCGTTCATCCAGTACTCCCGGCAGTTCTCGATGCCGCTGACCCAGGTCGCCTCGATGGCCAACCTGGTGCAGTCGGGTGTCGCCTCGGCCGAGCGGATCTTCGAACTCCTCGACGCGGAGGAGCAGGAGGCCGACCCGGTACCGGGCGTGCGTCCGGCGGAGCTGCGCGGGCGGGTGGCCCTGGAGCACGTGTCGTTCCGGTACGACCCGGAGAAGCCGCTCATCGAGGACCTCTCGCTGACGGTGGAACCGGGCCACACGGTGGCGATCGTCGGCCCGACCGGCGCCGGCAAGACCACCCTGGTGAACCTGCTGATGCGGTTCTACGACGTCTCCGGCGGCCGGATCACCCTCGACGGCGTCGACATCACCCGGATGTCCCGGGACGAACTGCGGGCCGGCATCGGCATGGTGCTCCAGGACACCTGGCTGTTCGGCGGCTCCATCGCGGAGAACATCGCCTACGGCGCCTCCCGCGAGGTCACCCGGGGCGAGATCGAGGAGGCGGCTCGGGCGGCCCACGCCGACCGGTTCGTCCGCACCCTCCCCGAGGGCTACGACACCGTGATCGACGACGAGGGCACGGGCGTCAGCGCGGGTGAGAAGCAGCTCATCACCATCGCGCGGGCGTTCCTGTCCGACCCGACGATCCTGGTCCTCGACGAGGCGACGTCCTCGGTCGACACCCGCACCGAGGTGCTGATCCAGAAGGCTATGGCCAAGCTGGCCCACGGCCGTACGTCGTTCGTCATCGCCCACCGGCTGTCGACGATCCGCGACGCCGACACCATCCTGGTGATGGAGAACGGCTCGATCGTCGAACAGGGCGCGCACGCCGACCTGCTGGCGGCGGACGGGGCGTACGCGCGGCTGTACAAGGCGCAGTTCGCGCAGGCGGTGGCCGAGGTGGACTGAGCAGGTACGGCACCCTGCGGGCGCGGGCGGGGGTTTCACTCGCCCGCGCTTGCGGGGTGCCGCTGCGCCCACCCGTGCCGCCCCGGGCGGCCCGCAGGCCCGCACCCGGCGTCAGTCCAGGTAACCCCTCAGCTGGTCCGCAAAAGCGTGATCCCGCAGCTTGTTCAAGGTCTTGGACTCGATCTGCCGGATCCGTTCCCGTGTCACGCCGAAGATGCGCCCTATCTCCTCCAGCGTCCGCGGGCGCCCGTCGGCCAGGCCGTACCGCAGTTGTACGACCTTCCGCTCCCGCTCCCCCAGCGTCGACAGCACCGCCTCCAGGTGCTCGCGCAGCAGCAGGAACGCCGCCGACTCCACGGGGCTCGCCGCGTCGCCGTCCTCGATGAGGTCACCGAGGGCCACGTCGTCCTCCTCGCCGACCGGGGCGTGCAGGGAGACCGGTTCCTGGGCGAGGCGGAGCACCTCGCCGACCCGCTCGGGCGCGAGGTCGAGGTGGGCGGCGACCTCGTCGGGCGTCGGCTCGTAGCCCCGTTCCTGGAGCATCCGGCGCTGGACGCGCACCACCCGGTTGATGAGTTCCACGACATGCACCGGGACGCGGATGGTGCGGGCCTGGTCGGCCAGGGCGCGGGACATGGCCTGACGGATCCACCAGGTCGCGTACGTCGAGAACTTGTAGCCGCGGGCGTAGTCGAACTTCTCGACGGCGCGGATCAGGCCCAGGTTTCCCTCCTGGACGAGGTCCAGCATGGTCAGGCCGCGGCCGACGTACCGCTTGGCCACCGACACGACCAGCCGCAGATTGGCCTCGATGAGGCGGCGCTTGGCCATCCGGCCCATGACGACCAGCCGGTCGAGGTCGAGGGCCAGCTCACTGTCGAGGTCCGGGGCGCCGCCCAGCTTCTCCTCGGCGAACAGGCCGGCCTCGACGCGGCGGGCGAGTTCGACCTCCTCGGCGGCGGTGAGCAGCGGGATACGGCCGATCTCGCGCAGGTACTGGCGGAACAGGTCGGAGGAGGGGCTGCCGTTGTCGACGCGGGCGACGGCGGCCGGCTCGGGTTCCGGCTCGGTCTCGGGCTCGGTCTCCGGGGCGTCGGCAGCGAGTTCCGCCACGGCCGGGCCCTCGGCGTCCGCCGGAAGCTCGGTCTCCGTCTCGGGGTGGAGCGCGACCCGGCTCTGCGGTGGTACTCCGGCGTAGACGTCGGCATCGGCCTCCGGTTCGTCCGTGAGCGCGCTGTCGGTCTGGGTCAGGGTCTGGGTCTGCACGGGGGCGACCTCCAGGATGATCGCTGCCAGGGGGTACGGCAGCGGTACTTCGGGGACGGAGACGACGGCCTCGCCGCTGTCCGTCCCGTACGCGATGAGTGGAACGGCGGGGGTGTGGGACCCGTCAGGGACGGGCCGGCCGCGCTCCGAGGACTCAGGCACCGCCCCCCAGTGTGGAGTAAGACACATCGCCGCCACGAGGGGCGTGCGGTGACTTTTTGCGTCCGGTCCGTGACCGCGTGGTTATCCTGTCGGCCGCTCGAAGCTCACAGGGCGGCGACGCCGCGCTCGCGCAGCGCCTGCCCGTACTGCTGGAGCACCCACAACTCGTTCTGCACAGCGGCGAGTTGGGCCGGGTCGCCACCGCTGCTGAGGCGGGTGAGGGTGATCTGGATCTCGTGGATACGACGGTCCACGGCCCGGCGGCGGACGGTCACGAGTTGCTCGCCCGCGTAGTTCTCGTCGACCGTGCGGCGCATGATCGCCTCGACGGCGAGCTCCGTGACCATCGCGCGCACCGTGTCGTCGGGGGCCGACTCACGCACCCGGACCAGGTACTCCTGCGGATCCTGCACGCCCCACTCGGAGCCGCCCGCCTCCATGATGGTCTGGCGTACGGCCGCGTACGGGGCGGCGGTGAACTCGTCGATGCCGTACGCGTCGAACGCCGGGGAGACCAGCTCGGGCCGCTGGAGGGCGAGTTTCAGCAGTTCGCGCTCGGTGGCGTAGACCGCGTTGCGCAGATTGAGGGCGGGTCCCGAGACGGCCGGGCGTGGGGCGCCGGTGTCGTACGACGGCTGCTGCGGGCCGCGCGCCGGGGAGGGGCCCCTGCCGCCCTTGTCCCGTGCCCAACGGGCCAGCTGGGCCACCCGCTTGACCACGAACTGGGTGTCGAGGATGCCGAGCATGCCGGCCAGTTCGACGGCGACCTCGTGCTGGGCGCCGCTGTTCTTGATCCGGGCGACGATCGGCGCGGCCTCGTCCAGGGCGGCCGCGCGGCCCGCCGGGGTGTCCAGGTCGTAGCGGGCCACGATCTGGCGGAGCGCGAACTCGAAGAGCGGGGTGCGGGGTTCGGCCAGGTCGGCGACCGCCTCGTCGCCCTTGGCGAGACGCAGCTCGCAGGGGTCCATGCCGTCCGGCGCGATCGCGATGTACGTCTCGGCGGCGAACTTCTGGTCGTCCTCGAAGGCGCGCAGGGCGGCCTTCTGGCCGGCCGCGTCGCCGTCGAAGGTGAAGATCACCCGGGCGCTGCCGTTGTCCATCAGCAGCCGGCGGAGGATCTTGATGTGCTCGCCGCCGAAGGCCGTGCCGCAGGTGGCGATCGCGGTCGTCACCCCGGCCAGGTGGCAGGCCATGACGTCCGTGTAACCCTCGACCACGACCGCCCGGCTGGCCTTGGCGATGCTCTGCTTGGCGAGGTCGATGCCGTACAGGACCTGGGACTTCTTGTAGATCGCGGTGTCGGGCGTGTTGAGGTACTTGGGGCCGTTGTCCGCCTCGTACAGCTTGCGGGCGCCGAAGCCGACGACCTCGCCGCCGATGTCCCGGATCGGCCACATCAGCCGCCCCCGGAACCGGTCGATGGGCCCGCGCCGCCCCTCCTGCGACAGCCCCGACAGCAGCAGCTCCTTGTCGGTGAAGCCCTGGCCGCGCAGATAGCGGGTGAGGTGGTCCCAGCCCTGGGGGCTGTAGCCGACGCCGAAGTGGACGGCGGCGGCCTGGTCGAAGCCGCGCTCGGCGAGGAAGACCCGGCCGGTCTCGGCCTCGGGGCTGGTGGCGAGCTGTTCCGCGTACCAGACGGCGGCGATCTTGTGCGCCTCGACCAGCCGGATCCGCTCACCGCGCTGGTGGGAGGGGTTGTACCCGCCCTCCTCGTACCGCAGGGTGATGCCGGCCAGCCCGGCCAGCCGCTCGACCGACTCCGAGAAGGAGAGGTGGTCGACCTTCATCACGAACGTGATGGTGTCGCCGCCCTCCTGGCAGCCGAAGCAGTGGAAGAGTCCCTTGCTCGGGCTGACCTGGAAGGACGGCGACTTCTCGTCGTGGAACGGGCAGAGCCCCTTGAGGTTCCCGCCGCCCGCGTTGCGCAGCTGGAGGTACTCGGACACAACGGCGTCGATCGGGACCGCGTCCCGTACCGCCTTCACGTCCTCGTCATTGATCCGTCCTGCCACGCATGAATTCTACGGTCACCGCAGTGCCCCGAAGGGGCGCGGGGAACTGCGCGACCGGCCCCCGCCCACCCGCACCCGCGCAAACGCAGCGGAACGCAGACGGCTAGGCGAGCGATTCCAGCGGCACATGCGGATCCGCCAAGGCATCCGTGTCCACCACGGCCCCCGAAGTGATCAGCTTCTGGATCGGCTCTGTGACATCCCACACATTCACGTTCATCCCGGCCAGCACCCGCCCCTCCTTCAGCCAGAACGCGATGAACTCCCGCTTCCCCGCGTCCCCCCGGATGACGACCTCGTCGTACGACCCGGCCGGCGCCCAGCCGCTGTACTCCATCCCGAGGTCGTACTGGTCGGAGAAGAAGTACGGCACCCGGTCGTAGGTCACGTCCCGGCCCAGCATCGAGCGTGCCGCCGCCGGACCGCCGTTCAGCGCGTTGGCCCAGTGCTCCACCCGCAGCCGGGTACCGAACAGGCCGTGCGGGAAGGAGGCCACGTCACCGGCCGCGTAGATGTCGGGGTCGGACGTCCGCAGCCGTTCGTCGACGACGATGCCGCCGCCGTGCGCCCGGTCGGCGATCTCCAGCCCCGCCGCCTCGGCGAGCCCGATCCGCGGCGCCGCGCCGATCGCCGCGAGGACGTCGTGCGCCGGGTGCTCCTCGCCGTCGTCGGTGCGGGCGGCGAGCACCATGCCGTCCTGTCCGACGATCTCGGTGAGCCGTACGCCGAAGCGGAACCGGACCCCGTGCTCCTGGTGCAACTGGGCGAAGACATTGCCCAGCTCGGGCCCGAGCACGCCGTGCAGCGGGGTCGGCCCGTGCTCGATGACGGTGACCTCGGCGCCGTACGTCCGGGCCGCCGCCGCGACCTCCAGGCCGATCCAGCCGGCGCCCGCGATGACGAGGTGCCCGTTGTCCCGGCCGAGGGCGGCGAGGACGCCCTTGAGGCGCTCCGCGTGCGCGAGGCGGCGCAGGTGGTGGACGCCGGCCAGGTCGGTGCCGGGGATGTCGAGGCGGCGGGGCTCGGCGCCGGTGACGAGCAGCAGCTTGTCGTAGCGGACGAGCGTGCCGTCGTCGCCGAAGCGGACGGTCCTGGCGGCGCGGTCGATCCGGTCCACGGTCTGGCCGAGATGCAGCTCGATGTCGTTCCGCGCGTACCAGGCGGGCTCGTACACGAAGACGCTGTCGCGCTCCTCCTTGCCGAGCAGGTAGCCCTTGGAGAGCGGCGGCCGCTCGTACGGGTGGTCGCGCTCGTCGCAGATCAGTATCACCCTGCCGGTGAAGCCCTCGGCTCGGAGCGTCTCGGCCGCCTTGGCGCCGGCGAGTCCGCCACCGACGATGACGAATGTCTGGTCCGCGTCGACCACTTGATGCCTCCTCATAAGGGTGCCGCCACATATGCCGCCCACATGCGCCGCACTGTGAGCCTCCCGCACGCAGCGTGATGCGGGAAGAGGGAGTGCCACCCGCTGACACGATCATGACTCGATCAGGCCACAGGGAGTCACAGAGGGTCACAAAATGTTCACTTGCGCCCCGTCAGCCTCGCATGCAACGACCGCGCGGAGGCGTCGGTGAGCGAGGCGATGTGATCGACGATCACGCGTTTGCGGGCGTGGTCGTCGCCCGCCGTGTCGAACAGCGCCCGGAACTGCGGGTCGAGACCGTCCGGAGCCCGGCGGGTCAGCGCCTCGGCCAGTTCGGCGACGACGACCCGCTGTTCGGCACGGATCCGCTCCTGTTCGGCACGTTGCATGACGTAACGGTGGGCGATCGCCTTCAACACCGCACACTCCATCCGGGCCTCGCGCGGTACGACGAGTTCGGCGCCGTAGCGGGTGAGCCGGCCGGTGCCGTACCTCTCACGGGTGGCGGCCTCCGCGGCCAGGCAGAAGCGGCCGATGAGCTGGCTGGTGGCGTCCTTGAGGCGGGCCTGGGCGACCGCGGTGCCGTCGTAGCCGTGCGGCCACCACTCCTCGTCCTGGAGGCGGTCGAGGGCGGCGGCGAGTTCGGCGGGATCGGTGCCGGCCGGCACGTATCTGCCGACGGCGACCGCGTACACCTCCTGCCGTTCCGGTTCGGCGTGCAGGCAGTTGGGGTCGATGTGGCCGGCGTGCAGGCCGTCCTCGACGTCGTGCACGGAGTAGGCGACGTCGTCGGACCAGTCCATGACCTGCGCCTCGAAGCAGGTGCGGGTGCCGGGGGCCTCCTTGCGGACCCAGTCGAAGACCGGGCGGTCGTCCTCGTACACGCCGAACTTCGGGGACGCCGGGTCGGTGGGGTGCGCGCCGCGCGGCCACGGGTACTTGGTGGCCGCGTCCAGGGCGGCGCGGGTGAGGTTGAGGCCGACGGAGCCCTCCGGGGTGAACCGTTTGGGTTCGATCCGGGTGAGCAGGCGTAGGGACTGGGCGTTGCCCTCGAAACCGCCGCAGTCGTCGGCGAACGTGTTCAGCGCCTGTTCGCCGTTGTGACCGAAGGGCGGGTGGCCGAGGTCGTGCGAGAGACAGGCGGCCTCGACGAGGTCGGGGTCGCAGCCGAGGGCGGCGCCCAGTTCCCGGCCGACCTGGGCGCATTCGAGGGAGTGGGTGAGGCGGGTACGAGGGCTGGCGTCCCACATCTGGCTGGGGTTACCGGGGGTGACGACCTGGGTCTTGCCGGCGAGCCTGCGGAGCGCGGCGCTGTGCAGGACGCGGGCGCGGTCGCGCTGGAAGGCGGTGCGGCCGGGGCGTTTGTCGGGTTCGGGGGCCCAGCGGTCGGCTGATGCCTGGTCGTAGGCCGGGGTGGGTGCGGGTGCGGGTACTGCCATGGTTCGACAGTACGGGGCGATAGTGACAAACGGGTGTTTGGTACGCCTGCTGCTCTGCCAAGTCGCGTTGTCGGGCGGGTGCGGGCGGGGGGGGGTGGGGGCTGGTCGCGCCGTCCCCCGCGCCCTGGAGGGGCGCGTTGCAGGGCCGCACCGTCCTCACGAGCCCCCCTTCAGGCGGCCGCGGCAGCCTGCGTCCCCAGTGCCCGCCGGTAACGGTGGAGAACCAGCTCGGCCATCGAGACGTGGGCTCCCAGAGGGGCCGCCGCCACCCATGGCGCCTGTGCCGCGCACTGCGTCGAGAAGCGGCCCGGGGCCGTGAAGTAGGAGGCAACGGCGATGCGGTGGCGGCCCCTTGCCCGCAGAGCGGTGATCGCCTCCTGGACCGTCGGAGCCGCCGCCGAGGCGTAGGCCGGGAGGACCGGGACACCCAGGCGGGCCGCGAGGAGCCGAGCCATCCGGTTGGTGTCGACCTTGGAGTCGGGGTCGCGGGAGCCGGCCGCCGCCAGGACCACGGCACTCGCGGACCGGGGGCGCCAGCCCGCCTCCAGCAGCCGGGCGCGCAGGGTGTCCGCCAGGAGGGGGTGCGGGCCCAGTGGGGCGGCGACACGGGTGCGGGCCGGGGAGGCCGCGGCCGTCTCCGGGATGTCCTGCCTGACGTGGTACCCGCGGCTCAGCAGCAGCGGGACCAGGACGGCCGGAGTGTCGCCGAGTGCCGCGAGGGTGTCCTGGAGCGGCGGTTCGTTCAGCTCGAGGTGACCGAGGTGCACGCGGAGACCTGGACGCAGCGCGCGTACCCGGTCCATGAGCGCCCGCACGGTGGTGAGCGCGCGCGGATCGCGGCTGCCGTGGGCCACCAGGACCAGGGCGGGCGGGCCGGGGCGCGGAGGAAGGTCGGACACGGTCATGGAGGGATCCTCGCCGGGCGGGATTGCACCCCCGTTGCCTGACCGTCACGAGAGTTTTCGTACGCTTCACGGCACGAATCCGGCCGCTGTGAGCGAACCGGAACGCCTCGGCACGCGTCCTCCAAGGTCGGAGCCGCCAGGGGGAGGCCACGGGGAGACCGTGGAGAGGTCGAGGGGGAACAACCGTATGAAGATCCGCCGACCGCGTCTGCCGCGCACCCGTACCGGCAGACGGCGCCTGGTGCAGGGCGTGATGGCAGGCTGCGTGCTGGCGTTGCTGCCGGCCACCTGGTTGTACGTGTCGACGGCCGACCGGCTGTACACGGTGGCGGACGTACCCCGCACCGACGTCGCGGTCGTCTTCGGCGCGGGCCTGTGGGACGGCGAGCCGTCGCCGTACCTCGCCCACCGCCTGGACGCGGCGGCGACGCTGTACCGGGAGGGCCGTGTCAAGGTCGTCCTGGTGACCGGGGACAACAGCAGGAAGGACTACGACGAGCCGGACGCCATGCGCACGTACCTCTCCCGGCACGGGGTACCCGGCAAGCGCGTCGTCAGTGACTACGCCGGCTTCGACACCTGGGACTCCTGCGTCCGCGCGAAGAAGATCTTCGGCGTGGACCGGGCGGTACTGATCAGCCAGGGCTTCCACATCCGGCGCGCGGTGGCGCTGTGCGAGGCGGCGGGGGTGACGTCGTACGGCGTCGGGGTCGAGGACAAGCACGACGCGACCTGGTACTACGGCGGGTCGCGGGAGGTCCTCGCGGCCGGCAAGGCGGCCCTGGACGTGGTCTTCGAGCCGAACCCCCAGTTCCTCGGCAAGAGGGAACCGGGGGTCTCCAAGGCCTTGGCCGCGGCGGCCCGTCAGGCCCGCCGGACCGGTTGAGCCCGCCGGACCGGCTGGGCCCGTCAGGTCGTTACGCCGGTCGGACGGGCGAGGCTCACCGACCGGTCAGGAGCACTGGGCGGTGTCGGCGTACGCGGCCACGGCCGAAGTCGCCGCCGTGGCCACGGCCGAGGTCGTCGCCGAAGTCGCCATGGCCGTCGTCGGCGCGGTCGTCGCCGTGGGCGCGGCTGTGTCCGAGGGCGTCGCCGGGTGGCGTGGGCGGCCACCGGCGGTGCGCGGGTGGGACGTGGGTGTCCCGGCCCGGATGTCGGCGGCGCGGCCGAGGTGTTCGAGGGCGCCGTCGGGGGTCCAGCGGCCCAGCGCGCCGGTGCGGAGCATGGCGCGGCCCTCGCCGAGGAACGGATCGGGTGCGTACCGCCCGGCGTTCCGCGTGCTGTCGCCGAGGTGACCCGCCGGGACGCAGTCGCCGCCCGCCCACACCTCGCCGCTCTCGCCGACGGGCAGCGGCCGGCGGTCCGCGTCGAGGACGTACACCGTGGTGTTGGGGACGGGGTGGCCGCCGGCCGGCCGCCCGGCGGCCGGGTCGTGGCGGGCCATGGTGGTGACGACGGCCGCCTCGGCCGGACCCCGGCAGTCGAAGAGGGCGGCGTGTCGCGACCAGAGATCCGCGAGCGGGCGCGGCGGGCCGGGCTCCCCGGCGACGGCGACCGTGCGCAGGCGCGGGCAGCCGGCCGGGTCGATGCCGGACAGCACGGCCGGGGTGGCGATCAGGACGGTCGCGGTGCGGGCCGCGGCGGTGGGGTCCGCGCCGCGGATGACCAGGGTGGCGCCGCGGGTGAGACAGCCGAGGATCTCCCAGGCGGCCAGGCCGGAGGCGAGGTCGAGGAGTTGGGCCACTCGGTCGCCGGGGCGGATGCCGAGGCCGCCGGGTTCGGTGAGCAGGAGGTTGGTGACGTTGCGGTGGGTGACCTTCACGGCTTCGGCGCGGCCGGCGGCGAAGAGGACATGGCAGCCGTCGTCGGGGTGCGGGAGCACGATCGGGGTGCCCCGCTGGTACGGCACTGGGTCGTCGAGGGCGATCAGCCGATGGCCGTCGGGGAGCGGGATGCGCGGGGCGTGTTCCTTCTGGGTGAGGATCACCCGGGTGCGGGCGGTGCGCACGACGTGGCGGAGCCGGTCCGGGGACGTGCGGCCGATGTCCTGGGGGACGTAGGCGGCGCCCGCCTTGAGGACGGCGAGCAGGCCGACCAGTGTCGGGATGGAACGGCGGGCGAACAGGCCGACATGGTCGCCGGGGCGGACGCCCTCGCGGACCAGGTGGGCGGCGAGGGCACCGGCGTAGCGGTCGAGTTCGCCGTAGGTGAGGGTCGCGCCGTGGTGTTCGGCGGCGACGGCGTGGGGGTGGGCGATCGCGTGCCGTTCGACGGCACGGTGGACGAGCGGTTCGTGGACGGGTGCGCCGGCGCCGCGGCCGTACTGCCAGAAGAGGTGCTGGTCGCGGGGGGTGAGGTGACGCAGAGGCATGGCTCGGAGACCTCCTGGCTGCATGCGTGTACGTGGGGGGAGGCCGGGTCCGGGTGCGGCGGGGGCCCGGACCGGGCCGTGGAGCGGAACAACGAAATGCCGAACGTCGTACGAGGTGGTGCGTGGAGCGTGGAGCTTCACGAACAGGTGCACGACTGTAGTCCGGCCCCTTGAAGTCTCAACGGTGGCCGCTCGGCCAACCCCGGCACGGAACAAGCCACATGGGCCGTACGAGGTGCGCCCGGGCCGCGGCTACGACGCGGTCGGGCCGGGCAGCCCGCGGGCCGGCCAGTCACCGCCCTCGATACGACGGCCGTCCGCCCGCAGTTCCGCGGCGACGGCGGCCCCCGCGAGGTACACCCAGGCCCGGACGGTGGCCCCGTCCCGCCGTCGTACGACGTCCCGCTCCACCCGCACGTACAGACTGTCCGGGTCCCCCGGCACGTACTCCTCCAACTCGTCGAGTTCCAGGAGGAGTCGGTCGTACGACTCCGGGCGGGCGGTGACCAGTTCGCCGCTCAGTTCCCCGCCGGGCTCCTCGACCGCGTAGGGGTAGCCGGGCCCGTCGTACAGCACCGCGCCCAGCAGGCGTCCCGGTTCCTCGGCCCGCGTCCGACCCCGCAGGAACAGGTCGTGGTTGGGCTCGCCGGGGCGGAGCGTGCCGTAGACGAAGAAGGGGAGGTGGCGGCGGTTCCGGGTGGTCACAGAAAGGATTCTCCACCCCCTTCACCTCCACACACATCTCCATGGAGGCGCTATGGACATGGATTGTCATGGCCTCTTAAATCGCTCTCGTCATCAGCGCCACCCCCACGCCTCTGAGGCGCATCTCCAAGGAGATCGATGAGCCGGACACGGAGCACCCGAGTTTCCCGTCTCGCCACGGCCGGAGTCGCCGCCACCACCGCGACCCTGCTGGCCGCCACGCTGTCCCCCGCCGCCCACGCCGACGCGAGACCGACCCGGGCCACCGCGATCGAGAACGCGGCGCAGGCGCTCGTCCAGTACGCCGGCACCCTCGGACTCACCACCACCGAGGGCACCAAGGTCCGCGACGTGATCGTCGACAAGAACGGCGCCCAGCACGTCCGTTACGACCGCACCTACCGCCAACTCCCGGTACTGGGCGGCGACTTCGTCGTCCACCTGAAGGCGGACGGCGCCTACCGCGGTGCCGACCGGGCGACCCAGAGCAAGATATCCCTCGCCTCGATCGTCCCGGACATATCCGCCCCGAGGGCCGCCGACCTCGCGGTGAACGCGCTGCGGGCGGCCAACCTCGGCGACGCGCTGAAGCAGGTGAAGGCCAGGCCGGAGCTGGTCGTCGACGCGCTGCACGGCACCCCGAAGCTGGCCTGGCGCACCAACGCGGTCGGCAAGGACTCGCTCGGCAACCCGGTCGCCCGCACGGTGCTGACGGACGCCCGCACCGGCGCCCAGATCGACGCCTGGGACAGCATCGAGACGGCGACGGGCGACGGCAAGTCGCTGTACAGCGGCACGGTTCCACTGGAGACGACGCAGTCCGGGTCGACGTACAACCTCACCGACCCGACGCGCGGCAACACGTACACGGGCGACGCGGCCAACAAGACGGACCTGTGCATCTTCGGCGTCTGCATCGTCCGGGCGCCGTCGACGGTGTTCACGGACGCCGACAACCACTGGGGCACCGGGGCGACTTCGGACCGTTCCTCGGCGGCCGTCGACGCCCAGTACGGCACCAACGAGACCTGGGACTACTACAAGAACGTCCACGGCCGTAACGGCATCGCGGGCGACGGCAAGGGCTCGTACAACCGCGTCCACTACGGCAACAGCTACAACAACGCCTTCTGGGACGACAGCTGCTTCTGCATGACGTACGGCGACGGTGACGGGACCACCTTCGGCCCGCTGGTGGCGCTGGACGTGGCGGGCCACGAGATGACCCACGGCGTCACCTCCAAGACCGCGGCGCTGACGTACTCGGGCGAGTCCGGCGGCCTGAACGAGGCGACCTCGGACATCCTCGGCACGCTGGTGGAGTGGTACGCGAACAGCCCCTCCGACCCCGGCGACTACCTGATCGGCGAGGAGATCGTCCGCTCCGGCTTCGGCAAGGCGGCGCTGCGGTTCATGGACCAGCCGTCGAAGGACGGGAGTTCGGCGGACTACTGGAGTTCGTCGGTGGGGAACCTGGACGTGCACTACTCGTCGGGCGTCGCCAACCACTTCGCCTACTTGCTGGCGGAAGGCAGCGGCGCCAAGACCATCAACGGCGTGAGCTACAACTCCCCGACGTACAACGGCTCGACGGTGACGGGGATCGGGAGGGACAAGCTGGGGGCCATCTGGTACCGCGCCCTGACGGTCTACATGACGTCCTCGACGAACTACGCGGGCGCGCGGACGGCGACCCTGAACGCCGCGAAGGACCTGTACGGGGCGGGCAGCACCGAGTACAACGCGGTGGCCGCGGCCTGGAGCGCGGTGAACGTGAACTGACCCGCCCGCGCGGGCGGGTGACGGCGGCCGCTCCGGTGAACGAACCGGGGCGGCCGTCGCACACACCCCGGACAAAGGGGTACGGCGCAATTCAAGAAAGCACGGAATCCGGGAATACCGAGCACTTCCTGAGTGGATCCGATGGCGATGATGTGCAGTTTCGGTGACCGCTTTCGGAATTCCCGAACTCCGTTGCCCGAAGGACCACTTGCGGCAATTCCCCGAGTGGACTAACTAGATAAATCATGAACTTGTTCAGCCGCCCCCACACGTCCCGCCGCACCCCCACGCTCCCCCCACGCCCGACGGCGGCGCCGGCCTCCCCCACCTCGGCTCCCGTCCTCCTCGACCCCGCCCTCGCCGCCCTCTCCGGCGAATGGATCATCGACCCCGCCCACAGCAGAATCGGTTTCTCGGTCCGGCACGCGATGGTCACGACGGTCCGCGGAGCCTTCACCGAGTACAAGAGCCGCCTCTACTTCGACGGCCGCGACCCGTCCCGCTCCCAGGCGGAACTGATCATCTCCACGCCGAGCGTCGACACGGGCGTGGAACAACGCGACGCCCATCTGATCGGCCGTGACTTCCTGGACGCGGCGGCCTACCCCCGCATGCGCTTCGCCAGCACGGCGGTCCGCCTCAAGTCCCCCGACGTCTACGTCATGGCCGGCGACCTCACCATCAAGAACACGACGCGCCCGGTCGACCTTGAACTCACCTACATAGGCAACGTCACGGACCCCTTCGGCTACCAGCGCGTCGGCTTCGACGGCACGACCACCATCAACCGCATGGACTGGGGCCTGTCGTACAACTCCCGCCTGGCGGAGGGCGGCGCGATGGTGAGCGAGACGGTGCGGCTGCAGTTCGACATCGCGGCGATCCGGACGCCGCCGGAGGGCAGCTGACGTCGAGTTCCTTCGAGGCCGGCCGCGCGGCAGGGTGCCCGGGCCCCCCCCCGCCCCCC